>DASVVF010000984.1:0-4306 GCA_036386695.1 Catenuloplanes sp.
CCGGCACCTCGGCGGAGTGCTGTACCTGTTCCTGCGCGGCATGTGCGGCCCGCACACCCCCATCGTCGACGGCACCGCCTGCGGAGTGTTCAGCTGGCACCCACCGGCCGCGCTCGTGACGGACCTGTCCCACCTCCTCGACGGCGGTACACCGTGATCACGGTGGGTGAACCGGACAGCCGGCTGGCCGGTGGCGCCACCGGGCTGCTGCGGACCTTCAACGAGGCGGGGGTGCTCGGGCTGGCCGACGTCCACACCGCCCAGCGCCTCGCCAGGCTGGGGCGGGAGCCCGATGAGCCGGTCGGGCTCGCGGTCGCCCTGACCGTCCGGGCCCTGCGGCTCGGATCGGTCTGCGTCGACCTGGCCACGGTCAGTCGTACGGTGGTCGGCGAAAGTGAGGAGCTCCTCGACGTCTCGACGCTGCCCTGGCCGGACCCGGGCCCCTGGGTCGCGGCGTGTGAACGCAGCCCCCTGGTCGCGTTCGGCGCGGACGCCGACCCGGGCCGCCCGATGCGGCTGGCCCGCGGGCTGCTCTACCTCGACCGGTACTGGCGCCAGCAGGAACTGATCCGCCGTGAGTTGCGGCAGCGGGCGTCGACCGCACCGCCGCCGGTCGACCTGCCCCGGCTGCGGGTGGCACTGGACCGGCTGTTTCCCGGCACCGGCCTGGAACGTCAGCGTCTCGCCGCCGCCGTCAGCACCCTGCGGTGGGTCTCGGTGCTCGCCGGCGGGCCCGGCACCGGGAAAACCACCACCGTGGCGCGGCTGCTCGCCGTCCTGCACGACCAACCGGGCGACCCGCCACGGATCGCCCTGGCCGCACCCACCGGCAAGGCCGCCGCCCGGCTGCAGGAGGCCGTCCGGGAGGTGACGACCGAGCTGCCCGCCGCCGACCGCACCGCACTCGGTGAGCTACCCGCCAGCACCCTGCACCGGCTGCTGGGCCGCCGGCCCGACTCGCAGACCCGGTTCCGCCACGACCGCAACAACCGGCTGCCGTTCGACGTCGTGGTCGTCGACGAGACGTCGATGGTTTCGCTCACCCTGATGGCCCGGCTGTTGGAGGCCGTCCGCCCGGACGCCCGGCTCATTCTGGTCGGCGACCCCGACCAGCTCGCCTCCGTCGAGGCCGGGGCGGTGCTCGGTGACCTGGTGCACGCCGACGGGGCCGCCGACCCGGGCTTCGACGCGCACCTGCGCGCGCTCGGCGCGGCGGGACCGGACCGGGAGCCCGTGGTCAACGGTGTGGTGCGGCTCGATCGGACCTGGCGGTTCGGCGGGGCCATCGCCGCGCTCGCCGGCGCCATCCGGGTCGGCGACGCGGACACCGCCATGGCGCTGCTGCGCGAGGGCACCGCCGACGTCGAGTTCGTCGAGACCGGATCGCTGGACAGCCGCCGCCCCGAAGGGCTGGCCGGCCTGCGGGCCGACGTCCTGTCGTCGGCCCGGGCCCGGTCGCAGGCCGCCAGCGCCGGCGACGTCACCACCGCCCTGCGCGAACTCGACGCCCACCGACTGCTCTGCGCGCACCGGCGCGGCCCCTACGGCGTCGGCCGCTGGACCGCCGAGGTGGAAGGCTGGCTGGCCGACGCGACCCCAGGCGACACCGACGACGGCGGGTGGTACCCGGGCCGCCCGCTGCTGATCACCGCGAACGACTACGAACTGGGCCTGTACAACGGCGACACCGGGGTCGTGGTGCGCAGCGGCGACACCGTACGGGCGGCGTTCGCCCGCAGCGGCGTGCCCGTGCTGATCGCCCCGTTCCGGCTGTCGCAGGTGGGCAGCGCGCACGCGATGACGGTGCATCGGGGACAGGGCAGCCAGTTCCACCGGGTGTCGCTGATCCTGCCCCCCGCCCAGTCGCCGCTGCTGACCCGCGAACTGCTCTACACCGCCGTCACCCGCGCCCAGTCGCACATCCGGATCCTGGGCACCGAGCAGGCGGTGCGGGCGGCGGTGTCGCGGCCCATCGCCCGGGCCAGCGGTCTGCGTCCCACCCTGGCCAGCACCGGAGGCTGACTCTCCGGAAACCTGAGACGTCAAGCTGGCGCAGAGTGTGGGTGCCGGTTTCGGCGTCTACGGTGCGGGCCGGGTCCACGATATGAACCGTTCGAACAGGTCCACAGGCACGGGAGCGGCGCTGGTGGTCAAGTCCTCCAGCGCCTCGTACATGCAGGACGCCATGAAGACGGTCAGACCGCTCGGCGACCCGTGGTACTGCTCAGCAAGGTCGTTCTTGGCGATCGGGCACGGCCACGGCCATCCGCAGTGGCGGCAATTCCAGGTCGGCCGCCCTGCGACGTGCTCGATGCGGGGTACCGGCATTACCGACGACCGCCGTTCGCCCGATGCAGTATCGTGCGCCGCAGCGCGCCCATCGTGAGCAGCGGCGCGGAAGCCGGGCGGGTGGCGCGCGAACTTCCATAGTCTTCTTTGGCGGTCGCGGCTCCATAGCGGACCAGCTTGTCAAAAGCCGCGTTGGAAGGCGGGCACGGTGCACATTTTCCACAGGCAACACACCGTCCGGTGTCCGGGTTCATCCGGTGGGCCGTCAACCGATCGCGCGCCGCGTCGACAATGGGTTGTGCGCTGGCGGCCCGATAGACCGTCATGGCCGGCCCCGTTCGGCAGCACGATGACGTAGGTACTCCATCACCCGGGCGGCGGAACGCTGAGCGTGCTCGAGGCGGGTACGTAGGGCCGAGTGCTGGGTACGTACCGCATTGTCCGGACCGCCCTCATGGCCTGGTAGCAACCGGAGCGAGGCGACCACCTGATCGATGCCGGCCATCAGGAGTTGGGCCTCGTCGACTGCCTGCACCACTCGTTCCAGTTCGCGGGCCGCTTCACCCGCGCTCATGTCGCTCCCCATCCTGACCTCCGCGTGGCCGCACCTCAAGCGCGGCGTGACGTTGTATTGGTAGCTACCATTACAGCGTCGCAGGCTGAGGTCAAGGGGGCGCGTAGATTGGTGGCTACCTTAAGCAGGAGGACTACCCAGTGGCGCAGGTCTACCGGTACCGAGCCGTCGCCGCGAAGCTGCGCGCCGAGATCACCAGCGGTCACCTCAAGCCCGGTGACAAGCTGCCGCCGGAACCCAAGCTGGTCGAGCAGTTCGGTTGCAGCCGGGACACCGTTCGCGACGCCACCAAGCTGCTGATCCAGGAAGGTCTGGTGGAACGGGTGCCCGGCCGCGCCGGCGGCATGGTGGTGCGGGAACGACTGATGCTGATCTTTCACGCCTCCTACGCGGAGAAGCCCGGCGCCCCGCGGTCGGAAGCCGACTCGTGGGCCACCGACGTGCGGGCCCAGGGTCTCGACCCCAGCCAGGACTTCGAGTGCCGCATGGTCACCCTGCCCGGAGACATCGCGCTGCGCCTCGCCGAACCGGAGGGTGCACCCGCCGTGCTGCGCCGCTGCGTGCGCCAGGTCAACGGCCGGCCGTCGAGCATCCAGGACAGCTATTACCCCATGTGGCTGGCGAACGAGGTGCCCGACCTACTGTCACCCACCGATATCCCCGAAGGCACCACCACCCTGCTGGCTCAGCGCGGTCACGTCCAGGTCGGCTACCTTGACCACAACACCGCACGCATGCCCGCACCCGACGAAGTCAACCTCCTACAGATCGGGCCCGGCACCCCGGTTCTGGTCAAGATCAGAACTGCCTGCACCGCCGGTCGAGTCGTGCGGGTCACCGTTGAAGTGATGGCCGGCGACTCCAACACCGTTGAGTATGAGATCGGGGACATCGCCGTTCTGGGCGCCGAGGCGGCGAGCCAATGATCATCACACGGGCTCGGCTTGCCGACGTGGACGTCATCATGAGCTGGCGACGCGAACGCGTTGAGTGGCTCACCGCCCAAGGCGAGGACCAGTGGTCCATCCCCCTGCCCCGCAGCGCGGTCGCCGCGACGGTGAGCACCGGTCAGACCTGGCTCGTCTGGGACGGGCAGCCCGTTGCGACAATCACCCTGACCGCCTGGCCGGACGTCGATCATCTCTGGAAACCCGACCGCGACCCCGAAGCGCTCTGGCGCCCCGAGGACGATCCCGCCGACGCCCTGTACGCCGCGAAGATGTTGATTCCGCTGGCCCGCAGCGGCTCAGCGCTCGGCGCGGATCTACTCGATTGGGCCGCCGGCCGCGCCTACGACGCGGGGCTGACCTGGCTACGCCTCGACGCCTGGACCACCAACACCCGCCTGCACGACTACTACCGGGGCCAGGGCTTCCGCCATGTCCGTACGGTCACCAACCGGGTGTCCGGGGCCTGCTTCGAACGCCCCGCCCAGCCCTACAC
>DASVVF010000985.1:0-3336 GCA_036386695.1 Catenuloplanes sp.
GACCTCAAGCGATCAGCGCGCGGCGCCGGCCCCGGCGCGCTGGCCGGACCGTGAACGGACGCGAGGAAGACCGACGGGCGTCGCCCCGGCACCGCCGCCCGGCCCCGACCAAACCCCGGTCCGCACCCGGGCGCGCCGACCTCGTATGCTCCGCCGCGCGATCACGGACCCGGGGGAGAACGATGCGACGTTTGTTGGCCGTTGCCATCTCGGGCATGCTGGCTGCCGCGCTGCTGACCGGATGCGGGGGCCGACCTGCCGGCGTCGACGGCGACCTCACCGACGACTGGTCAGCACCGGCTGCGCCGAAGTCGTTCGTCCCGCAGGTCGACGTCTGCCATCCGACCGCCGAGCAGATCAGTTATCTGAGCAGCTACCACCCGGTGGACTGCGCCGGAGGGCACGGCGCCGAAACGGTGCATGTGGGCAGCTTCACCGGTCCGGACGCCGAGCGGACCAGCCCGCCACCGGCCGGCTCGCCCGCGTTGCGCTCGGCGTTCGGCGAGTGCGACGCCCGGGCCCAGCGCTTCGTCGGCGGCGACTGGCGCGGCGGACAGCTGTCGGTGGTGGTGGTCAGCCCCTCACCGCAGGGGTGGACGGGCGGTAGTCGCTGGTACCGCTGCGACCTCGTCCAAAGCGCTTCCCTGGAGGTCTGGACCGTGCAGACGGGCGTCCAGTGGCTCAAACGCACCGGCAGTCTGCGCGGAGCGCTGGCGAAGCCGTCGCCGCTGGCGTACACCTGCTTCAACGAGGCCAGCGTGGGTGGTGGTTTCCAACCGGTCGGATGCGGCCAGCCGCACCGCTACGAGTACGCCGGCATCTGGACCTCGCCGGACATGCCGTTCGAAAAAATCGACCTGAAGGGCGACAGCATCCACGGCCGCTGCCGCGCCGTGATCGCCCGGTACGTGAAGGTGCCGGCGAGCGTTGACATGCGCTTCCGCACCGGCACCGCGTTCCGCACGCCGTCCGAGGAGGCGTGGGGGCGCGGCGACCGGGGGATCCGGTGCTTCCTGTACTCCGACAACCGGGAGCTGACCCGGTCACTGCGCGGCGCTGGCCCCGGCGCGCTACCGGCCCGTTGAGCTCCGTGGGTGGGTCGGAGCCGGCGATGGCGGCGGCCCACCGGCAAACCAGTCCCGCGGGCTGCCGTCCACCGGTCCGGCGCGACCTGCTGGTGGCCGTCGCCGGCGCGGATGGCCCGTACGCCTGACGATCGCTTTCCCGGCGTGCCAGACGATCCAACGTGCGTAGTGCGCTTCGGCGATCCGGATCGCATCACCCACCTTGACGGTCACCGGCGATCCTGCCTGGTGCGCCACTCCTGCCCACGAGTCATCAAGGGTCGATCATTGCGCAGCGGCCTTGTCGGTGAGTTCCACGTTGGACCGTCATTGCGGATCAGATCGAGGGATCCCTCGGTCCGAGGAATCCGGTAGGGGGTGGAAGGCTCAAGGCTGACTTTGGGGGTTGTTGGCGTAACTGATGGTAACCACACCTCCCAACCGGTAAACCCGTTGGCCGATCGACGGCGCCACCAGCGGACCAGGTCGGCTACTGCAGTACGATCGCTGCCCACGGACTGCCGTCCACCGGTCCGGCGGCGTAGGCTGGCCGGCGCGGAAGGGTCGGCCTTGAGCGAGCGCGGTGCGCGGATCGGCGTGGGTGAGCGATGAACGTGGAACTGCGAGCCTCCGACGACGACCGGCAGCGGATCGTCGCGATGTTGCAGCGGCACACCGCGGCCGGGCGGCTCACCCTCGACGAGTTCTCCGACCGGGTCGCCGCCGCCTACACCGCCCGGACCCTGGGTGAGCTGGCCACGGTCACCGGTGACCTGCCGCCCGAGCCGCCGGAGCCGGCCGTCACGGAGCCGGCCCGCCCGATCCGGCGCGAACTACTGGTGGCCTTCGCCGTCGCCATCCTCATCCTGGTGCTGCTGCGCGTCTTCATGGCGCAGACCGGCCGCTGAGCGGAGTCAGCGACCGCTGCGGCAGGTCACCGGGCGCAACAGTCGGGTCATCGGGCGTGTCGGCCGGGCCGTCCACCGGGTCGTGGCCGTGCCAGGAACGCCACAACGCGGCGTACGAACCGTTCGCGGCGACCAGTTCGGCGTGCGGCCCGAGTTCGGTGATCCGGCCGTCCTCCACCACGGCCACCCGGTCGGCGTCGTGGGCGGAGAACAACCGGTGCGCGATGGCGATCACCGTACGGCCGTGCAGGACGGCGGCCAGCGACCGTTCCAGGTGCCGGGCGGCGCGCGGGTCGATCAGCGAGGTCGCCTCGTCCAGCACCAGGGTGTGCGGGTCGGCCAGCACCAGCCGGGCCAGCGCCAACTGTTGGGCCTGGGCGGCGGAGAGCTGATGGCCACCGGAGCCGACCGTGGTGTCCAGGCCGTCCGGTAGCTCGTCGGTCCAGTCCAGAGCGTCGACGGCGGCGAGCGCGTCGCGCACGGCGGCGTCGTCGGCGCCCGGTCGGACCATGGCCACGTTGTCGCGCAGCGTACCCATGAAAACGTGGTGTTCCTGGGTGACCAGGGCGACGTGCGAGCGCAGCACGTCCAGCGGCAGGTCGGTCAGCGGCACACCGCCGACGGTGACCGAGCCGCCGCCCGGCGGGTGGATGCCGGCGAGCAGCCGCCCGAGCGTGGACTTGCCGGCACCGGACGGGCCGACCATGGCCAGCCGCTCCCCCGGTTTCAAGTGCAGCGACACCCCGTGCAGCACGTCGCGGCCCGGCAGGTACGCGAACGACACGTCCCGGGCGACGAGCGCGTCACCGGCGGGGCGGGCGGTGCCCGGGGTGCGGTCGTCGGGGGCCTTGGAGACCCCCAGCAACCGGGCCAGCGAGGCGCCGCCGACCTGCAGCTCGTCCAGCCAGGACAGCAGCCGGTCGAGCGGGTCGATGAGCTGCTGCACGTAGAGGGTGGCCGCGGTCACCTCGCCGAGGCTCACCCAGCCGCGCAGGTAGAACCAGCCGCCGATGAGCAGGGTGGCGACCACCGGCACCACGTAGCCGACCTCGACGATCGGGAAGTAGACCGTCCGCAGGAACAGCGTGTACCGCTCCGCCGACCAGGACCGCTGCAGGTCGGTCCGGGTCCGCTGCCGGCGCTGTTCCTGCAGCCGCAGGGCGTCGACGGTGCGGGCGCCCTCCACGGTTTCGGCGAGCCCGTCGGTGATGTCGGAGTACGCGGCGTTCTCCCGCAGATAGCCCTGCGGGGCCCGGCGCAGGTACCAACGGGTGCCCACCCACAGGACCGGCACGGCGATCAGGCAGGGCAGTGCCAGCAGCGGACCGACCAGCACCAGCGCGCCGATGGAGAAGAAGATGGTG
>DASVVF010000986.1:0-6945 GCA_036386695.1 Catenuloplanes sp.
CCGGTGTACCAGGGCTACGGGTCGCTGGTCGCCGCCCGCGAGGCGGTCGGGGTCACGGTGGATCACCGGCTCTACGACACCGCCGACTATCCGACCGCCGCCGCCGACGTGGTCGCGGCCGTCGAGGTGGCCCGGGCCGACCCCCGGGTGGACGCGGATCGGGTGGCGGTCTGGTTCTTCTCCGGCGGCGGCCTGCTGATGGCCGACTGGCTCCGTACGCCACCGGCCTGGCTGCGTTGCGTGGCGGCCACCTACCCGATCCTGGCCCCGCTGCCGGACTGGGTCGTCGATCCGCGCTTCCGCCCGGTCGAGGCGATCGCCGACGCCGGCGAACTGCCCGTCGTGCTGACCCGGGTCGGTCGGGAACGGCCGCAGATCGCCGCGACGGTCGAGACGTTCGTCGCCGCCGCCGGTGCCAGCGGCGCGCGGCTGCAGGTCATCGACGTCCCCAATGGACAGCACGGGTTCGACATGCTGGATCACACCGACGAGTCGCGGGTGGCCGTCCAGCGGGCCGTCGACGCCGTGCTCAGGTCGATGACGTAGAACAGCAGGTCGCCGCGGTCATCGCTATCGGTCCGGTCGATGCGCATGCCCAGCCGCTCGGCGATCCGGCGGGACGCGGTGTTGGCTGGCCGGATGCTGGCCCACACGCGGCTGATCCCCGCGGCGCGGCACTCGCGCAGGACCGCCACCGCCGCCTCGGTGGCGAAGCCACGGCCCCGGCAGGACCGATCGACCAGATAGCCGAGTTCCGGCTGGGTGTAGGTCGTACGTCCCCGCAACATCCCACAGTTGCCGATCAGCCGGTTGGTTTCCCGGTCCCGCAGCGCGTACCAGCACAGTCCGTGGTCGCGTTGGGCCTGCTGGCGGTTGCGGATCCAGCCCTCGGTCTGGGAGATCGACGTGAATGGTCCCGACCCGATCGTGTGCGTCAACGGGTCGCTGAACAGCTCGTGCAGCTCCGCGGTGTCGGCCGGGCAGAACGGGCTGAGCCGAAGGCGGGGCGTGGTCAGGAGGGTGCGCATCGCGGCTCCGCGTTCGGACGGGTGTCGTCGCGGCCATGATCCCGGGCGCACGGTCGACCCGGCAACGCCTTTATGCCTCCGCCACGACGCCGGGGAGGTGCGCGGGAGCCGGGGAGGTGCGCGCATGTCGACACACCGTTGCGGCGCGTCGGCGGCGTCGGCCCTCTCCCACCGGACCTTGTCACAGGCGGGCAAATATGAAGCAGCGAAGTCGGATTGCCGACAGTGACGATTCGATGGCATAACGTCACCATTGAGGCCCCAACTGTCGCCAACCGGACGGAGTCATCGTGGACAGCTACGACGTGGTGATCGTCGGAAGTGGACACAACGCCCTGATTACCGCCGCCTACCTGGCGCGTGCCGGACGCTGCGTCCTGGTGTTGGAACGTAACGACCGGCCGGGTGGGCTGATCCGCACCGAGGAGTTGACCCTGCCCGGGTTCCACCACGACGTGTACGCCTCCGCCCATCCACTGTTCGCCACCAGCGCGGCCTACGCCGACCTCGGGGCCGACCTGACCGCGCGCGGCCTGAGCTACGTCAACACCGACATGCCGACCGGGGCGTCCTTCGCCGACGGCCGCACCGGCATCCTGCACCGGTCCATGGAGCTCACGGCGGCCGAGGCCGACCGGCTGGCCCCCGGCGACGGGGCCGCCTTCGTGGACCTCATCGAGTCTTTCCGGCCGTACGCGGGGGAGGTCTTCGGGCTGTTCGGACGGGAACTGTCCGACCCGGACGCCACCGACACGATCGGCCGGCTGCTGCGCGGGCCGGGTCCCGGGCTCTCGCCGTTCGCGGTGCTGATGTTCGACACCGCCCGTACGCTGGTGTCCCGTTTCCGCTCGCCGGTCATGCGGGCGATGTTCGGGTCCTGGGTCAGCCAACTCGGTCGCACCATCGACGAACCCGGCAGCGGCTGCTGGGCGCTCATCATGGCCATGGGCGCGATGCGGGCCGGGATGCCGATCCCGATCGGCGGCAGCCAGGTGCTGACCGACGCCCTGGCCAGGATCGTCACCGACAACGGCGGACGGGTGCTCACCGGAGCGGAGGTCACCCGCATCGTGGTGGTCGACGGGCGGGCCACCGCCGTGGACGTGGCCGGCGGCGTGCGCTACGTCGCCGAACAGGCGGTCGTCGCCTGCACCAACCCCGACCAGCTCTACCTGCGCCTGCTGGCCGCGGCGGACATCGCCGCGCCGCTGCTGGTCCAGGCCGGCCGCTACCGGTACGGACGGGGCTGCGTGCAGCTGCACCTGGCCCTGAGCGAACCACCCCGGTGGCCGGACCCGCGCTTCGACAGGGTGGGCCAACCGACCCTGACCACCGGGCTGGACGACAGCGCCCTCGCGGTCGCGCAGGGCGTCGCCGGCCTGCTGCCGGCGGAACCGGCCTGCACCGTGGAATGTCCGACCGCCCTGGATCCCAGCCGGGCCCCGCTGGGGTACTCGATCATGCGGGTGCAGGTCCTGGACGTGCCGTGCCGGCCCCGGGGCGACGCCGCCGGGATCATCGACGTCGGCGACGGCCGCTGGGGCCGGGACCTGACCGAACGGTTCGTCGAGCGGGTGCTGACCATCGTCGGTCGGCACATCCCCAACCTCCCGCAGGCGGTGCTGGCCCACGCCACCATCACCCCGGACGACCTCGCCCGGGCCAACCCGAACTGCGGGCCGGGCGACCCGTACGGCGGCTCGCACGACCTGGCGCAGAGCTACCTGCTGCGGCCGCTGCCCGGCCAGCCGAGCCACCGCACCCCGATCCCCAACCTCTACCAGGTCGGCGCCGCGACGTGGCCCGGCCACGGTGTCACCGGCGGATCCGGGTACATCGTGGCCCGGCAACTACTCGCCGAGGACCGCCAGCACGCCGTGCTCTAACCGGCCGCCGCCGTGCTCCGACGGGCCGCCGCCGTGCTGCAACTGGCCGCCGCCGTGCTGCAACTGGCGAGGCCGTGCTTGAGCTGGCCGACGCCGCCGACGCGGACCGGGCCCCGTACCCGGCCGGCCGCGCGTGGCAACGTCGACCGCCCGCGGCGACCGGCCGGGAACCGGATCAGCGGCCGGCGGAGCTCAATCGGCGGCCGACCGCCGCGATCAGCCGGTCTAGTTCGGAGCCGAACGGGTTGTCGTGGACCAGGTACGTCCAGGTGGCACTCGGACGGACCAGTTCCGCGTCCAGTGGCTTGAACCCGTCGCTGAGGTCCAGGCTCTCGAAGGTCTCGATGGTCCGTCGCTCGATTTCCGGCACCAGCGCCTGGAACGCCGGCACCGCCGAACGGTGGAACTCGTCGAGCGGGTCCAGCCGGCCCAACGCCCGAAGGTGCACCCCCTCGCGCACCTCGGACAGCTCGGCCAGGTGCAGCGCCCACAGCTTGTCCAGGTGGTACAGCGCGATCGACCGGGCCGCCGTCGACAGCACGTCCTCGTCGACCTCCTTGCACTTCTCCGGCACCTTGTCCATCAGCATCAGCGCGGCGACCTCGGTGGTCAGCAGCCGCTCCCGGCGTTCGGCCAGCGCCTTGCGCTGCTGCTCGATGACCACGCTGTAGCGCCAGGTGTTGCGGTGGATCTCGTGGTTGACGCCCTCGGCGACCCGCTGGGCGTGCTCGATGGCGTAGTCGACCTGCTCGTCGTGCACGACGCCGTCGAGGTCCATCTTCGGCGACGGCGGGATCAGGTCGGCGGCGTGCCGCACCACCAGGTCGTCCTCCAGGCTGACGAAGAACACCGAGCCGCCCGGGTCGCCCTGTCGGCCGGAGCGGCCACGCAGCTGGTCGTCGACCCGCCGGCTGTCGTGCCGCCCGCTACCGATCACGTACAGCCCGCCCAGCTCGGCGACCCGCTCGGCGTCCGCGCCGCCGCTGCCGCCCAGCCGGATGTCGACGCCCCGGCCGGCCATCTGGGTGGAGACGGTCACCGCGCCGTAGGCGCCGGCCTCGGCGATGATCGCCGCTTCCTCGTCGTCGTTCTTGGCGTTCAGCACCACCGACGGCACCCCGACCACGGCCAGGGCCTTGGCCAGCGCCTCGGACTCCTTGACGTCCAGCGTGCCGACCAGCACCGGCCGCCCCGCCTCGTGGCTGGTCCGGATCTCGGCGACCAGCGCCTCGTTGCGCTCGGCCCGGGCGGCGTAGATCCGGTCGGCCTCGTCGACCCGCACGTTCGGGGTGTTCGGCGGGATGACCGCGACCTCCAGGTCGAAGAACTCGCGCAACTGCTCGCCGACGTGCACCGCGGTGGCGGTCATCCCGCAGACCGTCGGGTACAGCGCGACGTACGCCTGCACGGTGATGGTGTCCAGCACCTCCCCCTCGGCGGTGGCGGTCAGCCCCTCCTTGGCCTCCACTGCCGCCTGCAGCCCGTCGGGCCACCGCCGGCGCTGGGCGACCCGGCCGCGCATCTCATCGATCAGTTCGACCGTGCCGTCGCGCACGATGTAGTCGACGTCGCGGTGCAGCAGGGCGTGGGCGTGCAACGCCACGTTGACCGCGGAGAGCTGCTCGACGTGCTCCTCGTCGTACAGGTCGACGCTCAGCTTGCGCTCGACGACCGCCAGGCCGCGGGCGGTGAACGCGACGCTGCGGCCGTCGTCGGCCACCTCGAAGTCCTTGCCAGGGCGCAGCCCGTGCATCAGCGCGGCCGCCGCGTGCACCGGGTCCTGCTCGCCGGGGACCGTGCCGGCCAGCACCATCGGCACCCGGGCCTCGTCGATCAGGATGGAGTCGGCCTCGTCGACGATCGCGGTGCCCAGGGCCACCTGGACCCGGTCGGCGATGTCGGTGACGAGCTGGTCCCGCAGATAGTCGAAACCGGCCTCGCTGACCGATACGTAGGTGACGTTCTTCAGGTACGCCGCCCGCCGCTCCTCCTTGGTGGAGGTCTCGGTGACCCAGCCCACGGTCAGCCCCAGCCGCTCGTACACCGGGCCCATCCACTCGGCGTCGCGGCGGGCGAGGTAGTCATTGACGGTCAGTACGTGCACCGGACCGTTGCCCCGGCGCACGTGCCCGTAGGCGGCGATGACGGCGGTCAGGGTCTTCCCCTCACCGGTGGCCATCTCGGCGACCTTGCCGGAGAGCAGCGCCATGGCGCCGAGCAGCTGCACGTCGTACGTCCGCTGGTCCAGCGCCCGGCGGGCGGCTTCCCGACCGACGGCACAGATCTCGACGTAGTCCTCGGCCTTGCCGGCGGCCTCGACCAGCTCGGCGTCGTCGAGCGCCGTCAGCGCGTCCTCGCGGTCCGCGATCGCGGGCAGCAGCTTCTCCAGTGGTCCCAGATCGACCGTGGTACCCGGACGCTGCAGGAACTTGCGGAACCGACTCTTCAACCGTTGCGACACACCCATGGCGCGCAACGGTACTTCACCGGGCTGGGGGCGTGCTGTCCGATCCCGCCACCGGGCCCCCGGTCGGGCGACCGGGGCGGTCCGCACACCCCCGGCCGCACCCCCCCGCGCGACGGGGGTGGGGACCCTTCGGCGGCCGGCCGGCGACCGGCGGTCAGCTCACCAGCAACTGGTGGTTGGCCAGCTCACGGTAGAGCGGGTTGCTGGCGGTCAGCTCGTCGTGGCGGCCGACCGCGACGACCCGGCCCCGGTCGAAGACCACGATCTGGTCGGCGTCGATGACCGTGGACAGCCGGTGCGCCACGATGATCAGGGTCCGGCGGGTGGCGGCGGTGTCGATGGCCCGGCGCAACGCCACCTCGTTGCGCGCGTCGAGGTTGCTGGTCGGCTCGTCGAGCAACAGCACCGGCGGCCCGGAGAGCAGGGTACGGGCGATCGCCAGCCGTTGCCGCTCGCCACCGGAGAGCAGCACCCCGCCCTCGCCGACCTGGGCGTCGAGGCCGTGCGGCGTACGCGTCACGATGTCGGTCAGGTTGACCTCGGCGAGTACCGCCAGCATCGCCTCGTCGGTGACCTGCGGGGCAGCCAGCCGCAGGTTCTCCCGCAGTGTGCCGGCCAGCACCGGGGCCTCCTGCTCGACGTAGCCCAGGTGCCGGCGCAGTTCGTCGCGGGGCAGGTCACGCAGGTCGATCCCGCCCACCCGGACCGCCCCCGCGGTGACGTCGTAGAACCGTTCCACCAGGGCCAACACGGTGGACTTACCGGCGCCGGACGGGCCGACCAGCGCGGTGCGGGTGCCGTAGGGCACGGTGAAGCTCACCTCGTGCAGCACCGCCGGGCCGTCGGCGTAACCGAAGCCGACCCGGTCGAACACCACGGCCGGGACGTCGTCGTCGGCGCCGCCGAGCCGGGGCCGGGCGCCGGGTGCCGGCGGGGGCGGGTCGCCGGCTGTCTCGGGCGGCAACCGCAGCATCTCCTCGATGCGTTGCAGCGCCCCCAGGCCGGTCTGCAGCTGGGTGTACGCGTTGAGCGCCTGCCCCAGCGGGAGCACCAGGAAGAACAGGAACAGGATGAACGCCACCAGGTCACCCACGCTGATGGTGCCGGCGGCCACCCGGGCCCCGCCGACGCCGAGCACCAGCAGGAAGGTGCCCTGCATGGCGGTGCTGGCCACCGGCCGCACCAGGGCCTGCAACCGGGCCACCCGGACCCCGGCCCGGTACGCGGCTTCGGCGCTGCCGGCCACCAGGTCGGCCTCGCGCCGCTCGGCGCCGCTGGCCCGGATGGTGCGGGCGGCGGAGATGGCCCGCTCGACGGTGGCGGTCATCTCGCCGATCCGGGCCTGTGCCTGTTCGGACAGGCCCCGCACCCGGCGGGCCATCACGACGGCGTACGACAGCCCGAGCGCCAGCCCGGTGACGGCCACGCCCAGCAGGAGCGGGTCCAGCAGGAGCATCGCCACGACCGCGCCGAGCACCATCACCGCCCCGGTGACCAGCTCGAACAGCCCGGAGGTGACCACCGCCCGCAGCAGCGTGGTGTCGGCGCCGACCCGGGACAGCAG
>DASVVF010000987.1:0-8310 GCA_036386695.1 Catenuloplanes sp.
CGGTGGGGCGCCGCCGCAGGGGCGACGACGGTTGCGACTTTTCGCGGCCGGCGCCGGTGTGCTCGCCGTCGCTGGGATCGGTTGGCTGCTCATACCGGACGGGCCGGGCAACGACGGCATCACGGCGGCCGGCTCCGGGCCAGGAGGCGCGGCGGCCGCCGCGGCGTGCGTGGTGAGCTACGAGGTCCAGCGGCAGGACAAGGGCACGTTCGACGCGGCTCTGACCGTGACCAACGGGACCCGGGCGCCGTTGCCGAACTGGCAGTTGACCTTCACCTTCCCCGGTGGCCAGCAGGCCAGGGAGATGACCGGGGCATCGCTGGCCCAGGACGGCGCGCAGGTGATCGTGCGCCCCGCCGACGCCGCCGCCGCGCTGCAACCGGGCACGCCGCTCCGGCTCACCTTCGTCGGTGCCTACCAGGGCGACAATCCGGTGCCGGCGGCCTTCGCACTCGGCGGTTCCAGCTGCCGTACCCAGTCGCCGGCCAGGGAGAGCGGCGGCGACCCGAGTCAGCTGCGCAACAGCGGCACCGACCCGGCGGCGACGGGTTCCCCCGGCCCCGGCACGTCCGGCACCTCGGCCGGTTCGGGCGCGACCGGCACACCGGGGGACCCGGCCGGTGCCAACGGCGGCACGGCGGTGACCCCGGGGGTCACCCCGGCCCGGCCGGGACCCGGCGGTAACCCGCAGGCCCCCACCCCCGGACCGGCCACCGCCGGTCCCGCCGCCCCCACCGCGGTTCCGACCACCACGCCCGGCAACGGCCGTGGTAACGGCAACAAGGACGACAGGGACAAGGACGACAAGGAAAAAGAGGACAAGGACCATAAGAAGGGCGAGGGCGGCGAGGGGTGAGCGGCGAGGCCACCGACCCCGGCCCGGGATGGCCCGGCGCAGGGGATCGTCCGGTGTCGCGGAGTCGTAAGTACCGGGTGATCACCGTCCTGGAGAAGACCAACAACCGGCTCACCCGCTGGGCGCTGCGGCGGGGCTACGCGCCCGCGGCGTTCGCCCTGCTGGAGACCGTCGGCCGGCGCACCGGCCAGCCCCGGCACACCCCGGTCGGCAACGGGCTCGACGGGGACACGTTCTGGCTGGTGGCGGTGCACGGCCGGCAGGCCGATTACGTCGCCAACCTGCTGCGCCAGCCCCGGGTCCGGGTGAAGGTCGCCGGCCGCTGGCGGGCCGGCACGGCGGTGCCGATGCCGCTGGACGACGCCGTGCGACGGTCGCGCACGCTGCCCCACCAGTGGGACGCCGCGATCGGCCGGATGATGGCCACCCGGCCGCTGACCATCCGGATCGACCTGGACCCGTGATCGGCCCCGCCTCAGGTGGTGGCGGCGAAGCGCTCGACGGCGTCGGTCGCGCCCGCGATGATCAGTAGCGCGCCCCGTGGTACGACCGTCTCCGGTCGGGCGTACTCGAAGTCCTTGCCGGGCAGCTTCACCCCCACCACGGTTATCCCGTAGTGGGTGCGCAGGGCGAGGTCGGTCAGCGTGCGACCGGCCGCCTCGTGGGGTGCCCGGGTCTTGGCGATGGCGAACGCGTCGTCGAACTGGATGAAGTCGATCATCTTGCTGGTGATCAGGTGCGCCACCCGCTCGCCCATCGCCGCCTCGGGATAGATCACGTGCTTGGCGCCCACCGAGGACAGGATCTTGCCGTGTTTCGCCGAGATCGCCTTGGCCCAGATCTCCTTGATGCCGAGTTCGGTCAGGGCCAGCACGGTCAGCACGCTGGCCTCGATGTCGGTGCCGATGCCGACCACCGCCCGGCGGAACTCGTGCACGCCCAACTGGTGCAGCGCGTCGTTGTCCGTGGAATCCGCCTGGGCCACGTGGGTGAGCTGGTCGGACCAACTCTGCACGATCTTGGCGTTCTCGTCGATGCCGAGCACCTCGTGGCCCAGCCGCAGCAGCGAGGCGGCGACCTGGCCACCGAACCTGCCCAGCCCGATCACCACGACGTTGTCGCCGCCAGGGACGTTGTTGCTAGCCAACGAGGGGCCTCTCCTCCGGATAGCGGTACAGCCGGCGCTGGGTGTTCAGCGCGATGGCCGTGCCGACCGCGATCGTGCCGACCCGGCCGACGTACATCAGGATGACGAGCACGACCTGGGCGGCCGGCGGCAGGGTGGCGGTTATCCCGGTGGACAGACCCACGGTGGCGAACGCGGAGGTCACCTCGAACAGCGCCCGGTCGAACGGGATGCCGTCGGTGAGCCCGATCAGGATCAGCGTGCCGGACGCCACCAGCGCCACTCCGAGCAGCGCGACCGTGACCGCCTGCCGTTGGGTCTCCTCGGCGATCCGCCGCCGCCCGACAACCACGTCCGGCTCTCCGCGCAGTTCCGCCCAGATGACGTACGCCAGGAGGAAGAACGTGGTCACCCGGATGCCGCCGGCGGTGCTGGCGCTGCCGCCGCCGATGAACATCAGCGTGTTGCCGACCGCGATGGTCTCGGTGGTCATGGCGCCGATGTCCACGCTGTTGAAGCCGCCGGAGCGCGTCATCGTGTCCTGGACGAGCGCCGCCAGCAGCTTGCCGGACAGCCCGAGCGGGCCGAGGGTCCGCGGGTTGCGCCACTCGAACGCCAGGATGGCCACGAAGCCGACCACCGTGAGCAGGCCGAAGCCCCACACGGTCAGCCGGGTGTGGGTGGACCAGCAGCCCGGTTTGCGCCACTCCCGGGCCAGCTCGAACAGCACCGGGAACCCGATCGCGCCGGCCACCACGCCCAACATCAGCGGCACGCAGATCCACCAGTCGTCGACGAACCGGACCAGGCTGTCCGGGTAGAGGGCGAACCCGCCGTTGTTGAACGCCTGCGCCGCGTGGAAGAAACCCTCCCAGAGCGCCCGGCCCGGCGGGTAGCCGTACCCCAGCCAGAACCGCCCGCCGACGAACACGGTGATGACGGCCTCGCAGACCAGCATGGTCAGCGCGACCCGGACCAGCACGCCGCGCACGTCCCCGGTCACCAGCCCGCCGCTCTCGGCCTGGGCCATCAGCCGCCCGCGCAGCCCGAGCCGGCGGGACACCAGCAGGCCGAGCAGGGTGGCCATGGTCATGATGCCGAACCCACCGATGTGGGTCAGCACGGTGATCAGGACGTGTCCGAAACCGGACCAGTACCCGGGTGTGTCGACCACCGTCAGCCCGGTGACGCACACCGCGGACGTCGCGGTGAACAGCGCCGTGACGAACGGCGCGTAACCGGGCTCGGCCCGGGCGGCGGGCAGCATCATCAGCGCCGTGCCGAGCGCGACCGCGGCGAGGAACGCCAACGGCACGATCCGTGCCGGATGCTGCACCGCCTGCCGCACCCTGCCCCCCGCCCTGACCCCGCCGATCGTCGATCACCTTCGTACCATCCCGGGGCGCGCCCGGCCGGCGGCGGGGCCGGCGGGGCGCCGGGTGAGCGGATTCCGGCGAACCACGGGCGCGGTGGCCGGCGTTCGAACGCGGGGCGCCAGATCCCGGCGAACCACGGGCGCCGCGGCGGGCATTCGACCGCGGCGCGCCGGCATGGGGAACGGAACGTCGGGCGGCGCTGGTAGAAAGGCGGCATGGCGCAGACCGGCGGGACCCCTGTGGCGGCACCCGAGCGGACGGCGGTGCGCGAGCGGGCCGAGGCGGTCCTGCGCCGACTGGCCGGTGAGCACGCGCGGTTGCGTGAGGACCAGTGGCGGGCGATCGAGGCACTGGTGATCGACCGCCGGCGGGTGCTCTGTGTGCAGCGCACCGGGTGGGGCAAGTCGGCGGTGTACTTCGTGGCCACCGCCCTGCTGCGCGCCGGTGCGGCGGCGACGGCCGGCCCGACCGTGATCGTGTCGCCGTTGCTGGCGCTGATGCGTAACCAGGTGGACGCCGCCGCCCGGGCCGGGATCCGGGCCCGCACGATCAACTCCGCGAACCTGGACGAGTGGGCCGAGATCACCGCGGAGATCCGGGCCGGCGAGGTCGACGTGCTGCTGATCAGTCCCGAGCGGCTGAACAACCCGGACTTCCGCGACAACGTCCTGCCCGGGCTGGCAGCCGGCACCGGGCTGCTGGTCGTCGACGAGGCGCACTGCGTCTCGGACTGGGGGCACGACTTCCGTCCCGACTACCGCCGGTTGCGCACCTTTCTGGCCGGTCTGCCGGCCCGTACCCCCGTGCTGGCCACCACCGCGACCGCCAACGCCCGGGTCACCGGGGATGTCGCCGACCAGCTCGGGGACGCCCTGGTGCTGCGTGGGCCGCTGGACCGCGACTCGCTGCGGCTGGCCGTGCTGGACCTGCCCAGCCCCGCGCACCGGCTCGGTTGGCTGGCCGACCATCTCGACGAACTCCCCGGCTCGGGGATCATCTACACCCTGACCGTGGCGGCGGCGACCGAGACGGCCGACTTCCTCGCCTCGCGGGGGTACCCGGTCGCGGCGTACACCGGCCAGTCCGAGGACGCCGAGCGGCGGGTCGCCGAGCAGGAACTGCTCGCCAACAAGATCAAGGCGTTGGTGGCCACCTCGGCGCTGGGGATGGGGTTCGACAAACCCGACCTGGGCTTCGTGGTGCACCTGGGCGCACCGCCGTCGCCGATCGCGTACTACCAGCAGGTCGGGCGGGCCGGCCGGGCCGTGGAGCATGCCGAGGTGGTGCTGCTGCCCGGCGCGGAGGACGCGGCCATCTGGCGCTACTTCGCCTCGCTGGCCTTCCCGCCGGAGGAGCAGGTCCGTTCGGTGCTGGCCGCGCTGCAGGAGACCCGTCCGCTGTCCATCCCGGCCCTGGAACCCGTCGTGGACCTGCGCCGGGCGCGGCTGGAGCTGATGCTGAAGGTCCTCGACGTCGACGGTGCGGTGCGCCGGGTCCAGGGCGGCTGGCTGGCCACCGGGCAGCCGTGGACCTACGACACCGCCCGGCTGGCCCGGGTGGCGCAGGCCCGGACCGCCGAGCAGCAGGCCATGCGGGAGTACGCGGTGACCGCCGGCTGCCGGATGGAGTTCCTGCGCCGCTGCCTCGACGACCCGGCCGCCGCCCGATGCGGGCGGTGCGACCGGTGCGCCGAGCCGCTCTACCGGGCCGAGGTGTCCCCGCCGGCGCTGGCGGCGGCCGGGGCGTTCCTCGGCCGGCCGGGCGCGCAGATCAGCGCGAAGAAGCTCTGGCCGACCGGACTGGCGGCGGTGGGGGTGCCGGTCCGCGGCAAGATCGCCGTGGGGGAGCAGACCGCGCCCGGCCGGGTGGTGGGGCGGCTGTCCGATCTGGGCTGGGGCGCCAGGCTGCGCGAGCTGGTGGGTCCCGAGGCGGCCGACCGGCCGGTGCCCGACGACGTTCTGCAGGCCGTGGTCGAGGTGCTCAAGGACTGGGCGCACGGCGACGACCGCTGGGCGGCGCGGCCGGTGGGGGTGGTGGCGGTCGGGTCCCGGCGCCGGCCAGCGTTGCTGCAGAGTCTGGCCAGCCGGATCGCCGAGGTGGGGCGCCTGCCGTTGCTCGGGGTTCTGCCACCGGCCGCCGGCGACGAGCAGACCCGGGGCAACAGCGCCCAACGGGTACGGGCGCTGCACGGCGCCTTCGCCGTACCGGACGACCTGGCGGCGCGGGTGGCGGCCGCGGCCGGCCCGGTGCTGCTCGTCGACGACCTGGTCGACTCGGGCTGGACGATGGCGATGGCCGGCCGGCTGCTGCGGCAGGCCGGTGCCCCGGCGGTCCTTCCGCTGGCGCTGGCCATGGCCGGCTGAGCCCCGACGGCTGGCTGGGCCCCGGCGGCGGGGCGGGTCCGGCGCCAGCCGTGCCCGGGAAGGCTTCAGTATCGGCGTCGGTGCGTCGATGGGGAGGCTGTCACTGAGCCGCTAGGAGCCCCCTGGAATGCGTACCTCTCGGATCGTCGTGGTCACCGCCGCCGTGGGTGCCCTGGCCGGCGGCCTGGTGACCGCCGCCGTCGGCGGTGCGCTGGACTCCGCCCCGGCCAAGCCCGGCGGCGTGCCGGCGCCGGCGCTGCCGGCCGCCGCGGTGGTCGCCGAGCCGATCGCCGTGACGTCCACCGAGACCACCTGCGAGGTGGCCCGGACCAGCCTGCCCGCGGGTACGGCGACCTTCGCCATCACCAACAGGGGTGCCAAGGTCACCGAGTTCTACGTGTACGCGGCCGGCGACAACGCCCTCGGCGAGCTGGAGAACATCGCCCCGGGGAAGACCGGCGAACTGCGGGTCGAGCTGCCCGCCGGCACGTACGAGACGGCCTGCCGGCCCGGTTCGGCCGGTAAGGGGATCCGGGGCCGGCTCACGGTCAAGGGCGAGTCGGCGCCGCTGTCGGCCAACGACGCGCTGGCCCTGGCGACCGACACCTACCAGCGTTACGTGTGGAGCCAGGCCGGAGCGCTGCTCTCCTCGACGCAGGACTTCGCCGCCGCCGTCAAGAAGGGCGACATGGCGCGGGCCAAGGAGCTGTACCCGGTGGCCCGCACCTACTGGGAACGCATCGAGCCGGTCGCCGGCCTGTTCGGCACCCTCGACCCGCGCGTCGACGGGCGGGTGGAGGTGATCGACGAGGGCCTGGAGTTCACCGGTTTCCACCGCCTGGAGCGGGACCTGTGGGAGACCGGGGACGTGTCCAAGTCCGGGCCCTACGCCGACAAGCTGGTGGCGGACGTCACCGAGCTGGTCACCTTGTCGCACGCGGAGAAGCTGTCGCCGCTGATCATGGCAAACGGGGCCAAGGAGCTGCTGGACGAGATCGCCACCGGCAAGATCACCGGTGAGGAGAACCGCTACTCGCACACCGACCTGTGGGACTTCCAGGCCAACCTGGAAGGCTCCGCCACCGCCATCGACGCACTGCGACCGTTCCTGAGGCAGCGGGCCCCGGCCCTGCTCACCCGGCTGGACGCTGAGTTCGAGAACGTCTTCTCGACGCTGCGCAAGCACCGCGTCGGCGCCGCCTGGAAGCTGCACGACAAGCTTTCCCAGGAGGAACTCAAGGAGCTGTCCGACGCCGTCAACGCCCTGGCCGAACCGGTCAGCAAGGTCGCCGCCGTGGTCGCCGGCTGACCCCTCCCAAGGGGCCGGCGCCGGCGCGGCTCAGCGGGGGCGGCGCGGCTCAGCGGGGGCGGCCGTAGCCGCGCACCGGCTGGTAGCCGACCGCGTCGACGCGCACCGACTGGCCGTACGTCGGGGCGTGGATCATCCGGTCGCCGCCCACGTAGAGGGCCACGTGGCTCACCCCGCCGTAATAGAAGATGAGGTCACCGGGGCGTAGTTCAGCGCGCGACAACCGGGCCACCGTGCCCCACTGGGCCCGGGAGCTGTGCGGCAGCCGTACGCCGGCGCGGGCCCAGGCGGCCGAGGTGAGCCCGGAGCAGTCGTACGCGTGCGGCCCGGAAGCGCCCCACCGGTAGGGCCTGCCCAACTGGGCGAAGGCGAACGCCACCGCCCGGGCGGCCGGGCCGGCCACGTACCGGGGGGGCCGCACCGACCCGGCCGGCTGCGCCGGCGGATCGACCCGGAAACCGCCGGCGGACGCCTGGTCACGCATCGCCTTGAGGCGCCGGATCTCCCGTTCGATCTGCGTCTTCTTGGCGGCCAGCCGGTGTTGCTGGGTCCGTTGCTGATCGGCCAGGGCGGTCAGCGTGTGCCGCGCGACAGCGACCCGGTCCTCGGCGTCGACCAGGTCGTCGACCGCCCGCTGTTGGGCCCGCGCCAGCCGGTCCAGCACGGTCAGCTGGCCGACGAGCCGGTCGCCGGAGTGGGTGGCCAGCAGGGCGACCATGGAGGCGTTACCGGAGTACCGGTAGGTGTCCGAGGCGATCCGCCCGAGGCGCTCGGAGCTGTGCTGCAGCGCCGTCTCCAGGGTTCCGGTCCGGTCGCCGAGCGCCTGCGTCTGCCCGGCGGTCGCCCGCAGGTCCTCCCGGAGCTGGTTGAACTGCTCCACGACCACCTCAAGTTGCTGGGCCGCCTCGCGTAGGCGGCGGTCCAGGTCGGCGGCGCTCGGCCGGGCGGACACCGGGGTGGCGGGCAGCAGCAGCGCGGCGAGTACCGCGACGATGATGGCCACCGCGCGGCGGTTCAGAGGTCTCCACACGCTCTGAGTAACGAGACAAACCCCTAATAAGGGACGTTTTGCGCCGAGTGTCGGGCGGCGATCCGCGGGTATCTTCGGGGAATGCCCGTGACGAAGACCTACACCGTGGCCGGGATGACCTGTGGCCACTGCGTCCAGGCGGTCACCACCGAGCTGACCGCCCTGCCGGGAGTCGACGCGGTCGACGTGGACCTCGCCCATGGCGCGGTCACCGTCACCAGCGGGCGGCCGCTGGGCGCCGACGAGGTCC
>DASVVF010000988.1:0-7799 GCA_036386695.1 Catenuloplanes sp.
CCGGCGGCCGACCCGAGCGCCATGAGCTGCCAAAACGTCGCTCATCAGCGCGCTGGGCCCGCCGCCGGACGTCCACCGCCACAATCCTCGGACATTCGCCACTATCGCAATAAGTAGCTTCTAGACTACTCAGGGCAAAGAGGTGGGGACTGGGCTTTGCCGACCCGTTACCGTAAACCGAACGAACGTACGGGGGGTCTCAGACCAACCGACGGTCGGCCGCCCACCGGGAGAGCTCGTAACGGTTCGACATCTGCAACTTCCGCAACACGTTCGAAACGTGGGTCTCCACGGTCTTGATGGAGATGTACAGCTCCCGGGCGATCTCCTTGTACGCGTACCCGCGGGCCAGCAGCCGCAGCACCTCGCGTTCCCGGTTGGTCAGCTGGTCCAGCTCCGGGTCGGCCACCGGCACGTCCGGCCGGGCGGCGAACGCGTCCAGGACGAACCCGGCCAGCCGGGGACTGAACACCGCGTCGCCGTCGGCGACCCGCCGGATGGCGGCGGCCAGCTCGTCCGGCGAGATGGTCTTGGTGACGTAGCCCCGGGCGCCGGCCCGGATCAGCCCGATGACGTCCTCGGCCGCGTCGGAGACCGACAGCGCCAGGAAACGCACCTCGGGTTGGCTGCGACGCAGCGCCTCGAGCACCGCCCGGCCACCGCCGTCGGGCATGTGCACGTCCAGCAGCACCACATCCGGCGTGAGGGCCGCGATCCGGGTCACCGCCTCGGCCACCGTGCTGGCCTCGCCGATCACGTCGACGTGCACGCCAAGCTCCGCGCGGACTCCGGCGCGGACCAGGGCGTGGTCGTCGACCGGGAAGACCCGCAGTCTGCGTACGGGTTCGGTGGGCTGGACGTCCTCGGGCTCGGTCATGGGTCTCTCTAGTCCTTTCCGGCGGGGACGTCCCGGCCGGCGGTCACGCTCTCCCGTGCCATCGGCAGGATGAGGCGTACCTCCGTCCCGTCCCCGGGTTCGCTGCGGATTTCGGCCCGGCCGGCGTGGCGCCGCATCCGCCCGATGATCGATCCTCGTACCCCGTGCCGGTGGTCGTCGATGGCGTCGGGGTCGAAGCCGGCGCCCCGGTCCCGGACGAAGACGCTGAGTTGGTCGGCCTCGACCTCGGCGTAGAGGGAGACCGACTGCACCTTGGCGTGCCGGGCGGCGTTCACCAGCGCCTCACGGGCCGCGGCCACCAGGGCGCCGATCCGCTCGTCGGTCTGCCGGTCGCCGACGACCACGGTCTCCACCGTGATCGCGTAGGTGTCCTCCACCTCCGCCGCGACATGTTCCAACGCCGCCGCGAACTGCTCGGTCGGCGACCCGGTCGGCTTGTACAACCAGCTGCGCAGCGTGCGCTCCTGTCCCCGGGCCAGCCGTTGCACCGCCTTGACGTCACCGGCGTTGCGCTGGATCAGCGCCAGGGTGTGCAGCACCTGGTCGTGGATCATCGCGGCCACCTCGGCGCGCTCCTGCTCGCGGATCCGCCCCTCCCGCTCGGCTCGCAGCTGACTGTACGTCCGCCACAGCACCGGGGCGGCGACAACGCCCACCCCGGCCAGCCCGACCAGGGCGAAGATGATCCCGTTGAAGACGACCGCCAGGTCCTGCACCGGGGAGTAGACCACCACGACCCCGATGATCCCGACGGCGACCAGCAGGCCACCGCCGATGAACCGCAGCAGGAACGCGCGCCGATCGCTCTCCTCCACCACCGCGCCCAGCCAGGGCACCTGCGGCACGGTCCTACTCCACCGGCGGCGGCGCTCCACGGGTGACTGGTGCCAGATCATGCCGGCCCCGACCGCGATCACCGCGACCAGCCACCCGGCGGCCCCGGCGACCCCCTGCCAGCCGAAGACCATGCTCTGCACCAGCATCAGCCCCAGGCCGATCGCCACGAACGGCAACAGCTGCGCCAGGTCGCGGCGCGGCGGCGGTTCCGCCGAGGCGGGCTGCGGCGGCAGCACCGCCCAGAACGCCGCGTAGAGCATCAACCCCAGCCCGCCGAACACGAGCAGCAGCACGAACATCACCCGCACCGCGATCACCGAGATGGCCAGGTGACCGGCGATACCGGAGGCGACGCCGGCTACCACCCGGTGATCGCGGGACCGGTAGAGGCGGGGCGGCCCGGCCAGGACGTTGGTGATCGCGCACCTCCCCGGTGGGCTCGGGTCGCCGACGATGACGGTGACGACTCCGATCGTCACACGCCGGCGCCCGTGCCGGCCACGGGGAGTCCCCCGAGTTCGCCCGCCGGGATAACTCAGGGTGGGCTCAGGGTCGGCGCCGGAGGCACGTCGGGTTGCCCCGGCCGCAGGATCGAGCTATGACCGATCACGCAGCCGGCCCGCCCCCGGCATCCGGGCCCGAACCGGCCGCCGGGTCCCCCGGGGCGGTTACGACGGGCACCGCCGCCCCGGCGTCGGCGCACCCGGCGCCCCCGCCACCACCCCCGGACGACGTTCCGCCCGACGCCGCCCGCCCCGGTCCGCGGCACGGGCTGGTCCGGCCCCGGCAGGCGCGCTACGTCGCCGGCGTCTGTGCCGCCATCGCGCGGGGGACCAACACCGACCCCGTCCTGTGGCGGGTGCTGCTCACCGTGCTCGGGGTCTTCGGCGGCATCGGGATCCTGGTCTACCTGGCCGCCTGGCTGATCATCCCGGCTGAGGGCGACACCGCGTCGCCGGTGGAGGCGATGCTGGGCCGCGGCCGTTCCAGCATGTCGCCGGTGACCGTCATCCTGCTCGGCGTGCTGCTCGCGCTGATGTTCGGGTTCGTCGTCACCGACGGGTTCCGGGCCGCGTTGCTCGGCTCGGCGATTCTGGTCGGCGGCGCGCTGCTGCTCAACCGCAACGGGGTGGGCACCGGTCCGCCGGCCGCCCCGTGGGGTGGACCGGACCCGGCCGCACCGCCCGGCTTTCCGGCGCCGTCGCCGGCCCATCCCGCTCCGCCCGTCCCCGGCTATCCGGCCCCGCCCGTCCCCGGCTATCCGGCCCCGCCCGCCGTCGGCTATCCGGCCCCGCCGGTCGGCTACCCGGCACCCGCCCCCCCGCTCGCCGGCACGGCCCCGGCTACCAGGTCGTTCGACCTGGGGGCGGCCCCCGCCGCCGGCCTGGGTTCGGCACCGGTCGGCGGCCTGACGCCGCCGGGTCCCCCCACCGCGCCGCTGCCCGGCGGCTACCGGCAGCCGTTCGCACCGCACGGCCCCTACGCCAGCGGGAACGCGTACCCGCCGCCGTCCTACCCGGTGGCCGGCCCCCCGGCACCCCGACCGCCGAAACCGCCACGGGAGCGATCCCGGCTCGGCTCGGCCACGTTCTCCCTGGTGTTCGTGGCGATCGGGCTGGTCGCCGTACTCGATCTCCTCGGGGCGGTACCGGTGCGGCCCTCCACCTACTTCGCCGCGGCGCTGGTCACCATCGCCATCGGCCTACTGGTCGGCGCGTGGTACGGGCGGGCCCGCTGGTTGATCCCGCTCGGCGTGCTCGCCTCGCTGGGGCTCGGCCTGGCCGCCGCCGGTGAGAACTGGAACGTGGCCCGGGCCGGCGATGACGTGCAGTGGCAGCCGGCCGGGATCGGGTCACTGGCCGACCGGTACGAGACCACGGTCGGGGACGCCACCCTGGACCTGCGCAAGGTCGACTTCACCGGGCAGACCCGCCAGGTGACCGTCAAGGTGCGGTTGGGCACGGTGGAGGTCGCCGTGCCGCCCGGCGTCGATGTGACGTCCCGGGTCACCCTGCGCAACGGCGAGGCGGAGGTCTTCGGGCAAATCTGGAACGGCGTCGACCAGCCGGCCCGGGAGTTCGCCGATCCGGGGACCGACGCGCCGGGCGACGACGGCAAACTGCGACTGTTGATCGAGCTCGACGCCGGACATGTGGAGGTACACCGATGAAGGCGCACCGTACCGATGGCGTGTCGCTCAGTTTCGGGCTGATCTTCCTGGCCGTGGTCGGGTGGTGGCTGGCGGCGCAGGTGGTGACCGTCCGGTTGCCGGCCCTGGGCTGGTTCGCCGCCGTCGGCCTGATCGTGGTCGGCGGCATCGGCCTGCTGGGCGCCCTGCGCTCCGGCAAGCCCGGCACGGACCTCGGCACGGGGACCGGGACCGGCACGGACCTCGGCACGGCGGACGCCGACATCACCCGGGAACTGCCGGACGACCCGGATCGGGCCGGTATCGAGCCGGTCACCGGCGCACCCTGCTCGCCCGCGCGGCCACCGCACGGGCCGGCTTGAGGCCGGTTACGTGCCGAAACGCAATATGCTGGCCGGTGGAGGCGTTACCTCCACCGGCCAGGTCGCGCGTCGCGCCCCGGTTGACCACCGCCGCGGTGTCCCGCGCCGGCCGGTCGCACCACCTGCCCACACCAGCCGAGGAGCCCGCACGATATGACGCAGTCCCCCGCCGTACCCGCGACCGGAGCGACCGGGCCGGTGCGGCTCGGCGAGCGCGCCGCCCGAACTCTCACCGCCGAGTTGGCTCGCCACCACGCGTCCAAGAACGCCCTGCTGGTCGGCGCGGACGCCCGCTCGGCCGTCCTCGCGGCGGCGATCGACGCCCTGCTGCCCGGTGACGCCCTCACCCTCGTCGCAGCCGAGTCGACCAGCCCGGCGCAGCTGCGCGATCACATCCACGCCCAGGGCCGGTGGGTGGCCGACCGGGTGCGGGTGGTCGACGCGCTGGCCGAGGCGGACCCGGCCGACGTGGTGATCGTCGGCCAGCCATTGGTCGGCTCCGCCGACGACGCCCGCGGTTTTCTCGACGGGCTGACCAAGTACCTGAGCGAGGGCGCCGTCCTGTCGGTGGCCACCACCGTGGTCCCCGGGATGACCGACGGTGCCGCCGGCGAACTGGACCGCCAGGCCACCCTCTACGGGGTCGGTTCCGATCTGGTGCTGCGCAACGTCCCACCGCTACGGGTGCACCGGCTGCGGTTCAGCACCGGCCGGGTGGCCGCCGGGCGGCTGGCCCCGGCGTACCGGCCGTCCAGCGTGCCGGTGACCCGCGGCATGCACATCGACTCCAACGGTGTCGCCGCCGCCGGCATCGCCCTCGCCCTGGCGGCGGTCGCCGGCCTGAGCCGGCCGCGGTCCCGGCTGTGGCTGGTGCCGGCGCTGGCCGCCGCGCCGGTCGCCGCCTTCTTCCGGGACCCCGAGCGCGACGTGCCCGAGGACCCCGACGCGGTGGTCGCCGCCAGCGACGGGCGGGTGCTGGCCGTCGAACGGCTACGCGACGAGCGGTTCGGATCGGGCGAGTTCCTGCGGATCTCGGTGTTCCTGTCGGTGCTGGACGTGCACGTCAACCGGACACCTGTCGACGGGCGGGTGGTCGACTACTTCGTGGTCGACGGTGGCTTCGCCGCGGCCATGAAGCCCAGCGCGGAGCACAACGTGGCCGCGTACACGGTGCTCGACACCGACCACGGCACGGTGGTGGTGGCCCAACGTACCGGCCTGATCGCCCGGCGCATCGTCCAGCGGGCGCCGGTGGGCGCGCAGCTGGCCCGCGGCGAGCGGTTCGGTCTGATCCGCTTCGGTTCCCGTACCGACGTGTACCTGCCCGCGGACGCCGCCGAACCACTGGTGGCACCCGGCGAGAAGGTCATCGGCGGCTCGTCCGTCATCGCCCGCTGGCGCTGACCACCGGGCCCGACGACGGCGGAGGCCGCCCACCGTGGGGTGGGCGGCCTCCGCCGGATCAGATCAGGTAACGCGACGCGCTCAGACCCGTCGCTCACGCAGCCACAGCAGCGGTCCGCTGACCAGGTAGCCGGCCACCACGAGGGCGAAGGTCACCCGGGGGTCGAGCAGCACGCCGACGATGGGCAGCAACCACACCCACGGCGGGAGCCGCAGCAGCCGGGCGAGCTTCGCGTACGGGAAGCTGGAGACCATCGCGAACGCCAGCAGCGCCACTCCGGCGAGCTGGATACCGCCGGGAACGGGCAGGCCGATCAGGACCGCCAGCGCCAGCACGGCCGCCGCCATGGTGGTGGGAACGCCGCAGAAGTACCGGCCGTCCTTGGGAGAGACGTTGAACCGCGCGAGGCGGATCGCCGCACAGCCGGCGACCAGCGCGCAGGCCACCCCGGCCGCGGCGGTCGGCACACTGCCGGCCAGCGACGCGTAGACCACCACGGGCGCGGCCAGGCCGAACGAGCACATGTCGGCCAGCGAATCCATCTGGGCGCCGAACGGGCTGGCGACTCCGAGCCGGCGGGCCAGCACGCCGTCGAGGCCGTCGAAGACCACGCAGGCGATCAGGCAGGCGGCTGCCAGCCGAACGTCACCGCTCATCGCCAGGAAGATCGCCAGCATGCCCAGGCCGAGGCTCGCCAGGGTGCAGGCGTTGACCAGCGCGAAGCTGATCCGCCGGGCGGTGGTGCGCTCGCCCGGCAGCAGGGGGATGTTGATCGCCGCGAGGGAATCGGACTCCGTCGTCGCCGGATCGGACGCCTCGGTGGCCGGGGTGGTGGCCCGTCCTTCGGGCGTGACCAGTCGCTCGGAGCGGGACCGGCCGTAGGAGTACGGGATGACCTCGGCACCGGGATGGGCGCGCTCGGGCATCACTACCGTGCTGGCCCGTCCGGTGTCCCGCCGCCGGCGGACCACCCGCACCAGTAGGGCCTGCCGGGCGATCGTGCCGCTGCGACGCAGCCGACCCGCCCATCGACGCCCTGCCGGGCGTGGACTGTCCGTCGTACGACGCCGACGCCAAGGCGCTCGCGGCACGTGTCCTCCATCGCTGATCGGTCTGGTCCGCCAACCTGGCGGTTGCCCGGGTCACCCGCGTCGGTCGAGCCGGTGGGCTCGCCGTCGTGCGGGCTGAACCATCGCAGGGACGGAACTCGTTCGCGACAGCTCCGGACGGAACTTCCTCTTCAACAACAGCGGTAACTGCTCCGTTAGTCCACAACACCATCGACGATCAGATCGGATTCTTCAAGAAAACCGCGGAGCGATCGTCGCCCTGGTATTTGTGTCAGTCATCGCAGTCTACCGGATCTTAGCCGGGTCGCTCGTTGATCACGGAATGGTGACGATTCGCAACCGTTCAGCTACCGGGCGTTATGGGGATGGCCGCCGGTCGGCCGGAGCCAGCCGACGCAGGGCCGCCCGGGCCAGTTCGGTGGTGGGCAGATGCCCGGACCGGTCCGCCGCGAACCAGCCTGACCGCAGGGTCGACCCACCGGCCGCCTCGGTGACCACCGGGTCGGTGGGCTCGTCGACCACCATGCGGAACAGCACCCGCACGACGTGCCAGTCGATCGGGTGACCCTCCGGTCCCAGGGCGGCCGGGTCATGCCGGTGCGACACGTCCAGCAGCGCGGTGATCCGGCCCAGTTGCCCGGCCTCCTCCATCACCTCGCGGCGCAGCGCCGCGTCCGGTTGCTCGCCGTGGTCGGTGCCCCCACCTGGCAGGTGCCACCGCCCGGCGCCCGGATAGCCGTCCGCGATCAGGGTCAGCAGAACCCGGCCGGCCGGGTCGGTGACCAGCCCGTAGGCGCTGAACCGCCGCCCGGTCGCCGGTCGCGGCGCCACCTCGACGGCGGGCGCCGGATCGGTGCCCGGGACCGCACCGGCGGCGGGGTCGTCACCAGGGGCGGGCGCCGGGCCGACGGTGGGGTCGTCACCAGGGGCGGGCGCCGTCTCCGGTGAAGCCTGCGGTGGTAGGCCGAGCACGGCGGCGGTGAAGGGCATCAGCGGTAGGGCGGCGGCCTCATCCGGGCTGAACCAAGCCACCCGGTCGGTGGTCCCGCCCACCTCGTCCTGCGGCGTCCCGCCACGG
>DASVVF010000989.1:0-2784 GCA_036386695.1 Catenuloplanes sp.
GCTGACGGCACTGGCCGGAGCGTTCTATCTGTACGTCGACAGCAGGCGGCCGTCACCCGCCGCGGCGCCGCCACCGCCGGCGGGATACCACAGCGACGGACTCTCCGACGCCTACGACGGTTTCCGGGCGGAGCCGCTCGCGCTGCCCACCGGCCGTGGCCCGGGCACCGTGTCGCTGCGCATCGTGGGCCCGCGCGGGCCGGTCACCGACTTCCAGCGCGTCCACACCAAGCCGGTCCACCTGTACGTCCTGCGCGACGACCTGTCCGGCTACCAGCACCTGCACCCCGAGGTCGTCGACGGCGCCTGGACCGCGCCGGTGACGATCCCCGACGGCGGCGCGTACCGGGTGTACGCCGAGTTCGTCCCGTTCGGCCGGCCGAACGGGGCCGAGCCCACCGTGCTCGGGGTGCCGTTCGTCATCGCCGGGGACACCACGATGGTGCCGGTACCGGCACCAGCGGCCACGACCCGGACCGGGCCGTTCACCGTGCGTCGCCTCGACGGTACAACCGATCTGGTCTCCGGCCGGCAGGCGGCGGTCCGGTTCCAGGTGACCAGGGCGGGAACGCCGGTGACGCTGGAGCCGTATCTCGGGGCGTACGCCCACCTGTCCAACTTCGAGGTGCGGACCCAGGGGCTCAAGCACCTGCACCCGCTGCCGACCAACGCGACGGGCGGCCCGCCGGCGGACGGGATCCTGGCCTTCCACGCCCTGTTCGCCGAACGGGGTGACAAGCGGATGTTCCTCCAGTTCCAGGTCGCCGGCACCGTCCACGAGGTGGCTTTCACCCTCTTCACCACCTGACCGGCGGGGCCCGACCCGGGACCCGACACCCCCCACCCGGGCACCGGCACGGTCTGTACGGACTGTTGATAGTGGCCACACTCTGAGTATCGTCACGACGAGACGACTCCGAGAGGAGGGCAATGATGCCTGGCCGCCGTGTACTCGCCGCCCTGTTGTCCGCCGTGCTGGGTCCGGCGGTCGTCGCCGCGCCCGCGGCGGCGGCGCCCCGCCCCGGTGACGGCGCCGGGCTCGCCGCACGGCATTCGCCGCGCGCGCCGGTCACCGACGAGAACTTCTACTTCGTGATGGCCGACCGGTTCGCCAACGGTGACCGCGGCAACGACCTCGGTGGCCTGCCGGCCGACCGGCTGGTGTCCGGCTTCGATCCCACCCACAAGGGCTTCTACCACGGCGGCGACCTCAAAGGACTGCGCGAGAGGATCGACTACATCCGGGGGTTGGGGACCACCTCGATCTGGCTGACGCCGAGTTTCAAGAACAAGGCGGTGCAGCTGGAAGACGGCCCGTCGGCCGGCTACCACGGCTACTGGATCACCGACTTCACCCAGATCGACCCCCACCTGGGCAGCAACGCGGACCTACGGGCGCTGATCGACGCGGCGCACGCGCGTGGCATGAAGGTCTACTTCGACATCATCACCAACCACACCGCCGACGTGATCGGCTACGCCGAGGGCGCCCGGCAGCGGTACGTGTCGAAGGACGTGCGGCCGTACCGGACCGCGGCCGGGGTGCCGTTCGACGACCGGGACCACGCCGCCCGGCGCGGCTTCCCGGCGCTGGACCCGCGCGTGTCGTTCCCGTACACGCCGGTGCTGGAGCCCGGCGAGGAGAACCTGAAGGTGCCGGGCTGGCTCAACGACGTCACCCTCTACCACAACCGGGGCGACACCACGTTCGTCGGCGAGGACTCGCTGTACGGCGACTTCTTCGGCCTGGACGATCTGTTCACCGAGCACCCCCGGGTCCTCGACGGGATGGTCGAGATCTACCAGGGGTGGATCAGGGACTTCGGGGTCGACGGCTTCCGGATCGACACCATGAAACACGTCAACGACGAGTTCTGGCAGAAGTTCGGACCGCGACTGCTGCGCTTCGCCCACGCGCACGGCAAGCGCGAGTTCTTCATGTTCGGCGAGGTCTTCGACACCACCAAGGCGTTCACCTCGCACTTCACCACCACCGACCGGATGCAGGCGGTGCTCGACTTCCCGTTCCAGGCCGCCGCGCGTGACTTCGCCTCCCGGGGGCGGCCGACCGGCCAGCTGGAGGGGTTCTTCACCGCCGACGACTGGTACACCGACGCCGACTCGAACGTGTACCAGCTGCCCACGTTCCTCGGTAACCACGACATGGGCCGGATCGGTGGTTTCATCCAGGCCGACAACCCGGGCGCGGGCGACGCCGAATGGCTGGCCCGGGACCGGCTGGCGCACGAGCTGATGTACTTCTCCCGGGGCAATCCGGTTGTCTACTACGGCGACGAACAGGGCTTCACCGGGCCCGGCGGCGACCAGGACGCCCGGCAGAGCCTGTTCGCCAGCCAGGTGGGCAGCTACCTCGACGACGACCTGCTCGGCACCGACGCCACCCACGCGGGCGACAACTTCGCCACCGGCCACCCGCTGTACCGCGCGATCGGCCGGCTGGCCGGGGTCACCCGGGCGCACCCGGCCCTGCGCGACGGCGCCCACCAGCACCGGTACGCCGGCACCGGGGCGGGGGTCTACGCCTTCACCCGCCTCGACCGGGGCCAGCAGCACGAGTACGTCGTGGCACTGAACAACAGCGAGCAGCCGCAGAGCGCGCCGGTGCCGACCTACCTGCCCCGGGCCGGCTTCTCCCGGGTGTACGGCGACGCCCCGGCCCGGCTCACCTCCGGCGCGGACCGGCGGCTGACCGTGACCGTGCCACCGCTGTCCACGGTGGTCTACCGCTCCGACACCCGCATCCCCCGCTCGGGCGCCGCGCCG
>DASVVF010000990.1:0-7563 GCA_036386695.1 Catenuloplanes sp.
GGCAACCAGCACGCCCGGTACTTCCTGACGCTGGCCACCGAGACCGCCGACGCGATCAGCCAGGACGCCGACGCCGTCTACGACGAGGGCCGGGCGGGCGTGGCCCGGTTGGTCGAGGTGCAGGAGGATGTCCGGGCCGGATTCAACTGGCTGCTCAACCGGGACCCGGCCAGCGCCCTGGGGATGGCCTGGGCGCTCAGCGTCCTGCTGCGCGTGCTCGGCCGACGCCTGGAAGCGCGCGACGTGCTGGACATCGCCCTGGCGCCGGTGCTCGTCGACGAGGCCGCCGCCCCGGTCCAGGACCAGATCCGGGCCCTGAACCAGGCAGCGGGAATCGCCGCGTCGGCCGCCGACTGCGCCCGGGCCTCCCGGTACGGGGAACGGATGCTGGAGTTGAGCCGACGCACCGGCCGCCGGCAGGACGCCGCCGAGGCGATGCAGCGGATCGGCCGGAACCTGTACTACCTCTGCCAGTACGACGGGGCCCGCCGGCTGCTGTTGGAGAGCGCCGCCCACTACCGGGCGGTCGGCGCGACCACCCGGCTGGCCAGAGTGCTCTTCGACCTGGCGACGGTGCTGCTCGACGAGGGAAACTTCGCCGAGGCGAAGACCCAGTTCGAGGAGAGCCTGCGGCTGACCGCGCAGCGGCACCACGACACCCGGGGACGCCTGCACGTCTACCTGGCTTTCGTCAGCCGGCGCCTCGGCCAGGACGACGCCGTCCAGCACCACCTGGAACAGGCGCGGACGCTGCTCGACGGACACGACTACTACCGCTGGTACCTGCACTTCCGGGGCCGGCTGCAGGTGGAGGCGGGCGACCACCCGGGCGCCGAAGCCAGCTTCGCGGAAAGCCTGGCCCTGTTCCGCCGGCACGGCGACCAGCTCGGCATCATCCGGTCCGTACTGGGTCTGGCGTTCCTGGCCGCCAGTGAGGGTCGCTGGCCCGACGCCGTCGGGCTGCTCGCCCGCGAGGAGGCGTTGCGGACGGCGATGGACCTGCCGTTCCCCCCGGACTGGGTGAGTGAGAAGACGTTCATCGAGCAGGGCGCCCGGGACCACCTCACCGAGGCGGAGCGGGCGGCCGCCCGCCGCGGCGGGCAGAGCGCGTCCTGGACGCAGGAGCTGGCCGACGCGGCGAGCGTCTGACCCGACGAGCGTCTGACCCGACGAGCGTCTGACCCGGCGAGCGTCTGACCCGGCGAGCGTCTGACCCGGCGTCGGGCGGCCGGCGTCTGATGCGCGGCGTCAGGCGGCGGGCACCAGGGCGGCGGACACCAGGGCCTGGAACAGCCGCACGTCGCGGGCGGCCTCGGGATGCCACTGCACGCCCAGCAGGAACCGGCGCTCGGGGTCCTCCACCGCCTCCACGACGCCGTCGTCGGCCCAGCCGGTCACCAGCAGCGAACCAGGATCGGCGACGCCCTGGTGGTGGTACGCGTTGACCTCGGTGTCCTCGCCCATCAGCGCGGCGATCCGGCTGCCCTCGGCGAACCGCACGCAGTGCGACCCGTACACCCCTGGGGCCGGGCGGTGTTTCTCGTGGCCGACCACGTCGGGCAGGTGCTGGTGCAGGCTGCCACCGGCGGCGACGGTCAGCAGCTGCATCCCCCGGCACACCCCGAGCAGCGGCAGGTCACGCTCCAGCGCTGCCCGGACCAGGGTCAGCTCGCCGGCGTCGCGCTCCGGGCGGCTGTCGGTCAACGGTGCCAGCGGCTGGCCGTACAGGTCGGGGTGCAGGTCGGCCCCGCCGGCCAGGACCAGGGCGTCGAGGACGGCGAGGACGTCGGCGTCCAGCCCGTCGGGTGGCAGCACCACGGCCCGGCCACCGGCCGCGGTCACCATCTGCACATAGGTGTACGGCAGCAGCGCCGCCGGCACGTCGTGCCAGACACCCCACGAGGCGGGCTCCACGTAGGAGGTGATGCCGACGACCGGGCGCATGGGGGGTACCTCCGCGGATGGGGTGCTGCGGGCGAGGCGGGTGTTGACCTTCGTCCCACCGTAACGCCGCGCCGGCGCCCCCGGACAGGGCGCGCTGCGTCCCCGCACAGAGTGCGCGGCGGCGCCCCGGTCACGCACCGTGGCGTCGCCGCACCCTGGCCCGTCCGACCCACCGACGCAGCGCAGCGCGCAGTACGCCAGCGGGGATTCGACCCCGCGACCGCCAGGTGGCACGGCCGCTGATCAGCACACTCCCCAGCGGCGCGGCGGGATAACCACCCCGTGCAAATGGCGCGATTACCGGCCGGCGGGATCGGCCCCGCCGGCAGCGCGGCGTCGGCGCGGCGTCACAGCGGGGTGACGTACGCCCCGGTGATCCCGCCGTCGACCACGAACTGCGCCGCCGTCATGAACGAGGCGTCGTCGCTGGCCAGGAAGGCCACCGCGGCGGCGATCTCGGCCGGCTCGGCGAACCGGCCCATCGGCACGTGCACCAGCCGGCGGGCGGCCCGCTCGGGGTCGCCGGCGAACAACTCCATCAGCAACGGGGTGGCCACCGGTCCGGGGCACAGGGCGTTGATCCGGATGCCCTCCCGGGCGAACTGCACGCCCAGCTCACGGGTCAGCGCCAGCACCCCGCCCTTGCTGGCGGTGTAGGCGATCTGCGAGGTGGCCGCCCCCAGCAACGCCACGAACGACGCGGTGTTGATGATCGCGCCCTTGCCCTGACGCCGCATGTGCGGCAGCGCGTACTTGCAGCACAGGAAGACGCTCGTGGTGTTGATCCGGATCACCCGCTCCCAGGCGTCCAGCCCGGTGACCAGGATCGAATCGTCGTCGGGGGGTGAGATGCCCGCGTTGTTGAAGGCGATGTCCAGCCGGCCGTGCCGCTCGGCCACCCCGTCGAACAACCCGCGCACCTGCGCCTCGTCGCTGACGTCACAGGCCACGAACTCCCCGCCGACCTGCTCGGCGGCGGCCCCGCCGGCGGCCTCGTCGATGTCGACGCACACCAGCCGGGCGCCCTCGCTGGCGAACCGCCGTACGGTGGCCAGCCCGATCCCGCTCCCGGCCCCGGTGACCACCGCGACCCGCCCCTCCAACCGACCCTGCATAGCACCGGTCTCCCCCTCGCTAGACTTTGTTGATCATAAAGTTCGCAGCGGGAACGGCGGTCAGATCCGCCGCGAACTCGTGATCGACAAAGCTGGTCGCCGCCTCAGTTGTCGGTGGCGATGAAGACGTTCTTGGTGTCGGTGAAGGACTGCAGGGCGTCGGGGCCCAGCTCGCGGCCCAGGCCGGACTGCTTCATGCCGCCGAACGGGGTCCAGTAGCGCACCGAGGCGTGCGAGTTCACGCTCAGGTTGCCGGCCTCGACCCCCCGGGCGACCCGGATCGCCCGCCCGACGTCGCGGGTCCAGATCGAGCCGGACAGGCCGTACTCGGTGTCGTTGGCCAGCTCGATGGCCGACGCCTCGTCGTCGAACGGCAGCACCGAGAGCACCGGCCCGAAGACCTCCTCGCGCCAGTGCCGGTCGGCCGGCGAGTCGGCCAGCAGGACCGTCGGCGGGTACCAGAACCCGTCGCCGTCGGGGGCCGAGCCGGCGAACGCCACCTTCGCCGCGTCGACGTACGAGGCCACCGACGAGCGTTGCGCCGCCGAGATCAACGGGCCCATCTCGGCGGTCTCCAGGCCCGGGTCCTCGACCCGCAGGGCGCGCACCGCCGGCTCCAGCAACTCAAGGAACCGGTCGTACACCGGGCGCTGCACCAGCAACCGGGACCGGGCACAGCAGTCCTGCCCGGCGTTGTCGAACACCGCGTACGGCGCCGTGGCCGCCGCCTGTTCCAGGTCGGCGTCGGCGAAGACGATGTTCGCGCTCTTGCCGCCGAGCTCCAGCGTCACCCGCTTCACCTGCCCGGCGCAGCCGGCCATGATCTGCTTACCGACCTCGGTCGAACCGGTGAAACACACCTTGCGCACCGCGGGATGGGTGACGAAGCGCTGGCCCACCACGCTGCCCTTGCCGGGGAGCACGGTGAACACCCCTTCGGGCAGGCCGGCCTCCAGGGCCAGCTCGCCGAGGCGCAGCGCCGTCAGCGGGGTCAGCTCGGCCGGCTTGAGCACCACCGTGTTGCCCGCCGCCAGGGCCGGCGCGAACGCCCAGCCGGCGATCGGCATCGGGAAGTTCCACGGGACGATCACCCCGACCACGCCCAGCGGTTCGTGGAAGGTCACGTCCAGCCCGCCCGGGGTGGGGATCTGCCGGCCGGTCAGCCGCTCCGGCGCGCCGGCGTAGTAGTCCAGCACGTCGCGCACGTTGCCCGCCTCCCAGCGGGCATTGCCGATGGTGTGGCCGGCGTTGCGCACCTCGAGGCCGGCCAGTTCCTCCAGGTGCGCGTCGACGGTCCGGGCGAAGGCGCGCAGCAGCCGGGCCCGGTCGCCCGGGGCGACCCGCCGCCAGGAGTCGAACGCCCGCTGGGCCCGCTCGATCGCCGCGTCGGTCTCCGCCACGGTCGCCGACGGGACCGTGGTGACCCGTTGCCCGGTGGCCGGGTCACAGACGATGATCAGCCGGCGCGGATCAGAGACGTTCGAAACCACGGAACAACTCCCAGTCGGTCACCGCCGCGTCGAAGGCGGCGAGTTCGACGCGGGCGTTGTTGGCGTAGTGGGCCACCACCTCGTCGCCGAAGGCGGCGTGCGCGGTGGGCGAGACCTCCCACAGCCCCAGCGCGTCGCGCAGCGTCGATGGTACCCGCGGGGCGCCGCGGTCGTCGTACGCATTGGTGGTGACCTGTTCCTCAAGCTCCAGCTCGTTGTCCAGGCCGTGCAGCGCCCCGGCGACCAGGCCGGCGATGGCCAGGTACGGGTTGACGTCGGCGCCCGGCACCCGGTTCTCCACCCGCATGCCCTGTCCGTGCCCGACCACCCGCAGCGCGCAGGTGCGGTTGTCCACCCCCCAGCGCAGCGCGGTGGGGGCGAACGACCCTGGCTGGTAGCGCTTGTAGGAGTTGATGTTGGGGGCGAACAGCACGCTGAACTCGCGCATGGTGGCCAGCAGTCCGGCCAGCACCCGCTGGCCGGTCACCGACAGGTGGGCCGGGTCGTCGGCGCCGCCCAGCATCGCCGAGCGGCCGTCGGCGTCGCGCAGCGAGAAGTGGATGTGGCAGGAGTTGCCCTCGCGGGCGTTCGGCTTGGCCATGAAGGTGATCGCCATACCCTCCTGGGCGGCGATCTCCTTGGCCCCGTTCTTGTAGATGACGTGGTTGTCGGCGCAGGTCAGCGCGTCGGCGTAGCGGAACGCGATCTCCTGCTGGCCGAGGTTGCACTCGCCCTTGGCGCTTTCCGGGATCAGCCCGGCGCCGGCCATCTCGTTGCGGATGCGACGCAGCAGCGGCTCCACCTTCGCGGTGCCCAGCAGCGAGTAGTCGATGTTGTACTGGTTCGACGGGGTCAGATCGCGGTAGCCGCGCGCCCAGGCGTCCTCGTACGTGTCGCGGTAGAGGATGAACTCCAACTCGGTGCCGGCGTACGCGCTCAGCCCGTGCTCGGCCAGCCGGTCGAGTTGGCGGCGCAGGATCTGCCGGGGCGAGGCCAGCACGTCGCCGCTGCCGTCGAGCCACTTCAGGTCGGCCAGCACCACCGCGGTGGCCGGCTGCCAGGGCACCCGGCGCATGGTGGCGAAGTCGGGGATCATGGCGAAGTCGCCGTAGCCGCGCTCCCAGGACGACATCGCGTACCCGTCGACGGTGTTCATGTCGACGTCGACGGCGAGCAGGTAGTTGCACCCCTCACTGCCGGACTTGACCACCTCGTCGATGAAGTACGGCGCGTAGAGGCGCTTGCCCTGCAGCCGGCCCTGCATGTCGACCATCGCCAGCACCACGGTGTCGATGTCACCGCTGCCGACGGCCACGTCCAGTTCTTCGAGGCTGAGTCCCATGTCGAATGGTCTACTCGCAAACCTTTGGCACGTCAATGCAGGTGCCGGCGTGGCCGCCGGCGGTCTTCGGCAAAGCCCCGCGCTCAGCCCAGCACGGCCCGCAACAGCTCCGCGGTGGCGTCGCAATGCTCCTCCATCACCACCCGGGCGGCCACCGGGTCGCCGGCCAGCACGGCCTCCACCACCCGGGCGTGCTGGGCGTCGGAGTGGTCGAGGTTGCGGGCCAGGACCGGGATCGCCGCCAACAACCGATCAAGGGTGAGCTGCACATCGGCCACCGCCGCGACCAGCGACGGGCACCCCCCGGCCGTGGCGATGGCCAGGTGCAGCCGGGAGTCCGCCACCCGACGGGTGCCCTGGTCCCGGTCGCGCGACTGCGCCAGCGCGGCGACCAACTGCTGCCGGGCGGCGGCCGGCAACGCCCGCTGGGCGGCCAACGCGGCGGCTCCGGGCTCGACCACCCGGCGGAAGTCGAGGGCGTCGGGCAGCGCGTCGCCCATCTCCCGGGCCACCGTGCCCGGATCGGGGCTGGCCTGCCCGCCCGGCGCCGTCGCTACCGCCGAGACGACGAACGTGCCGCCGGCCCGTCCGCGACGCGACACCAGGTAGCCCGCCTCCCGCAACGCGGCGATCGCCTCGCGCAGGGTCACCCGGCTCACCCGCAGCCGGTCGGCGAGCTCCCGTTCCGCCGGCAGCCGCTCACCGACCGGCACCACGCCCAGCTTGATGGCCTGCACCAGCCGGGCGACGGTCACCTCGAAGGCGTTGCCGCCGCGCACCGGACGCCACACCGCCCCGGCGGCCGGCACCCGGGCCGCCATCACCGCCCACCTCCGTCGGTCCCACCCACGGACGTGATTGTCGCTCGTGCGACCTACCCGCCGGCCCGCCCGGCCGGCGGGCCGTCCGCGGCCGGCGCGCCCGGGGTGGGCAGGGTGGGTTGGCCCTCCGCCGCGGCCTCCAGCAGGTTCTGCCGCGGGCCGGTGAACCAGTGCCGGGCGCTGGCGAACCACCACAGCGACGCGGCGCCGACCACCACGAGCACGGCGACGATCGTGTAGTTGAAGTTGTCCACCGTGATCGGGCTCTTCGGCGGCAGGACGAACAGGACGCAGATGAACAGCACCCAGCCGATGGCCAGCCAGCCGATCGGCGCGCTCCACCGCCCCAGCTGCCACGGGCCGGGCGCGAAGTCCGGGCTGCGCCGGCGCAGGAACACCGGGGCCACATACGCGATGTAGAGGCCGATCACGGCGATCGAGGTGGCCGCGAGGTAGGCGGTGGTGTTCCACAACGACGGCAGGACCAGCAGCGTCGAACACGCCACGCACAGCCAGATCGAATTGGTCGGCGTACCGGTGCGCGGGTTGACCTGCTTCCACAGCCGGGATCCGGGCAACGCGCCGTCGCGGCTGAAGGCGTACGCCATCCGCGAGTTCGCGGTGACCGAGGCCATCCCGCAGAAGAACTGCGCCACCACGCAGATGAACAGCAGGAAGGCGCCGAGGTTCGCGCCGGCCGCGTCGATGAAGATCTGCGCCGGTGGCAGACCCAGCTCGGTGTTGAGCTGGGCTGAGTAGTCACGGATGGACCAGGTGATGGCGAACAGCAACAGGAAGCCGGCGAACACCGAGACGACCACGGACAGCACGATCCCCCGGGGCGCCGCCCG
>DASVVF010000991.1:0-3957 GCA_036386695.1 Catenuloplanes sp.
GACGGCCACCACCGAGAAGGCGTACTGGGTGCCGTACTGCAACTCGCCGGCCTTGATGACCAGTTCGGTGCCGGTGGACTCGCCGATCGGTGCGCTGGCGCCCGCGGACACCGCCGTCACCGCGTACCGGCGGATCGCCCGACCCTGGCCGTTGGCCGCCGGCCAGCTGACCGTGACGGTGCCGTCGGGCTTCTCCTTGGCCGTGACGCTGGCCGGCGGGTCGGGCACCTCCGCGGTCGGCACCACCGGGTTGCTGGTCCGGCCCGGACCGTCGCCCTTGGCGTTGACCGCGTGCACCGTGAACCGGTACGTCTCGCCGTTGGTCAGGCCGGTGACCTCCAGGGACCGTTGGTCCGCGCCGACCTGGTGGGTCTTGCCGGCACCCTGCACCACGTAGCGGGTGATCGGGGCGCCGTTGGGCGCCGCCGGCCGCCAACTGACCCGGACCTGGGCGTTGCCGGCCGCGGCCGTGACCGAACGCGGGGCGCTGGGTGGGCTGGCCTGCGGCTTTTTCGGCTTCGGGGGTTCCGGGGCCGGGGGAGGCGCCGGCGGCGGGTCGCCCCCGAGGACGTTGTTGGCGTACTTGTCGACGACCCGCACCTGGTGCTTGTCGTCGACCACCCGGGCGGTCGACGACTGCGGCGCGTTGATGAACAGGTGGTTCTCCCGTACCTCAAGCTCCAGCGTGCCGCCGGCACCGCGCACGTCGATCCGCTCGGTTTGCTGGCCGGTGGCGTCGAAGACGTGCACGATCCCGGTTTCGTCGTCGGCGCAGTAGAACCGGTTCGCCCAGGCGACCGCGGGGCGCAGCCGGGCGCCGTCGCCGGGCACCGTGAAGTCGCGCACCGCCCCGCCGGCCACCACGTACACCTGGCGGCTGTCGGGAACCGTCACCGGCACGGCGCCGCCGTTGGTGCGCGGCGGCAGGGTGCCCGGACCGGCCAGCGGTAGCGGCACCGCCCGTTGCCCGGCGTCATCGACGATGGTCAGCGTGCCGGTGGTGCGGTCCAGGACCGCGACCCCGGCGTCCAGGGTGGAGATGGTCAGGTCGTGGCTGGCCGCGGCGACCCCGACCGTACGCACCCGGCGCGGGCTGGTCGCGGCGGCGGCGCCGGTCTTGCCGGCCGCCGGCAGGGGCGCCGGGGTGATCGCGGACAGGGTGCCCTCGCCCGGCAACGCGATCCACAGCCGACCGGCGCCGTCGAAGACGCCGCCGGTGATGCCCGGCGGGTAGTGGATCGGCTCGCCGATCGGTGTCAACGTCCGGGGGTCCAACTGGCTCACCGAGCCCTGCACGGCGTCGATGACGAACGCGGCGTCCTCGTGCAGGGCGACGCTGACGCCCAGCCCGGAGGCGGTGCCGGTGGTGGCGGTGATCTGCAGGGTGGCCAGGTCCAACGAACTGACCTGGCCGGTGTTCAGGTCGCGCAGCATCAGGAACCGGTCGGTCTGGCTGACCTGCATGCTGTGCCCCCGGGTCCGGGGGACCTCCAGCCGGGTGTCCACCCGGCCGGTCACGCCGTTGACCCGGGCGATCTCGCCCTTGGCCCGGCTGCCCATCCAGGAGGCGGCATCGAAGCTGGCCACCGCGTGCTTGGCGGTGCCGACCCCGAACAGGGTGGCACCCATCCCGGTGAGCACCGTCAACACCGTGGCCACCGTGACCAGGCCGCCTGGGCTCCGCCACCGGCGTCGCGACCTGCCGGTCACCGCTGCGGCGTCGTCATCCTGTGCCTCGGTGCCGCTGCCTGCGATTGCCACAGCCGGCCGCCCTCCCCACCCGTTGGCGGACCATCCGTTGGCCCACCCGGTCGTCGGCTTTGCCCGTCAAGACCCGAGCCATCATAGGGGCTGGCCGACCCGGGTGTCGCCCACTGCGTGCCCCTGTGGACACCGACCGTGCTCGGCTGTGGACACCGCCCCCGCGCAACAGCCCATCGAAACGGAAACCAGCAGGTCAGAGTCCCGGCGGCGGGCAGGTTACGCGGGTGGCAACTGTTCGGTCACGAAGCTGTCAGCGCGGACTGCGGGTCGGGCCGGCCGTGGCGCGGGTGGTGCAGGCCGGCTCGGCGGTCGCCAGCTGGTTCTGCCCGTAGACCGCCACAACGGTGAAGCAGTAGTTCAGCGCCGGATTGAGCCCGCTCAGTTGGTGGCTGGTCTTCCCCGGACCGACCTGTCCCATCGCCCGCAGCTGCTCACCGCTGCGACCACCGGCCACGATGAACGACACCCGCCCGGCGCTCGGATCGCTCCACGTCACCGTGATCGCCTCGCCGGCGTCCCGCAGCCTGACCTCGCCCGGCGGGCTGCCGGCCACGGTGGTCGATCCGCCCGGTGCGTCCTTCGACCAGGGTCGGGTGGCGGCCAGCACCACCACCAGGGCGATCACCGCCACCACCGCGGCGATACTCGCCGCCACCGCGGCGAAGACCATGATCCCCCGCCCGCGTGGCGGCGGCTCCGCTACGGGGTACGCCTGGACCGGTGCGGCGAACACGGGCATGGCACCCGGTGCTCCCGCGGGCATCGGTGGTGTGGCTGGCGCCGGTCCGGCGGGCATCGGTGTCGCCGGCACGGCTGCCGGCGGTCCGGCGGGCATCGGCGTCGGCGGCGTTGCCCCCGTCGAACCTGGTGCCGGCGGTGTGGTGAAGGGTGCCGGGGCGGGGTGCGGTGGCCCGACGGTTGACCCGCCGGTGGTTGTCGGCCCGGCGGGGGCGGCCATGGCCGGGTACTGGGTGGCGGACGTGGCCATGGCCTGCCGCGACAAGCCGGAGCCGGGGTCTGCCGACGGCTGCGGTCCCCCGGGCGGCGGGCCAGGCATGGACGTGCCCTGCCGTTGCTGCGGCGGCTGATGTGCCGGCGGCGCCTGCCACGGCTCCTCGCGTCGGTCCGCTGAGGTGTGCCGTGGGGGCCCGGAGACGTCCTGGTCATGAGGGGCGGGCCAATGGGCGGCCGCCTGGTCGTGCGGTGCCCGTTGGTTGTGCGGTGCTGGCTGGTCACGCGGCCCGGGCTGGTCGCGCTGCGCCGCCTGGTCCTGCGCGCCGAGCGGCGGGTGTGGCTGCGAGGACGCCTGTTGCGACGGGGAGGCCGGCGGCTGCGACATGGGCGTACCGGCCGGCGCGGGTGGTGCGTGATCCGGCGCCGCGGTAGCGGCCGGTGCCGGTCCGGTGTCCCGCCGGTCCACGGTTGGCAACGCCATCGTCGCCTCGGTGAGCGGTGACCGGTGTTTCGGCCCCGTGGACAACGGCTGGGTCGCCGCCGGCGCCGGCGCTTCTGCTTGGGTGGGTGCGGCAGCCTGTGTGGGGGCGTCAACGCCGAGGTAGGCGCGCGCGGCCTGGACCGTCCAGTCATCTGAACCCAGAACGGCGGCCCCGGCAGCGACGCGACCGAAATTCCGGCGTGCCTCGTGCCGGTTACCGAGCTCCTCCGCGACCTCGCCGAGATCGAACGAGATCGCCAGGATCAACGGGTCCTGCTCGCCGAGGCGGCGCAGGCCGGCGGCGATGGCCTCCTCCAGGACCCGGCGAGCGGCGGTCGGCTCACCGGCCTCGCGGTGCAGCACGGCGAGCTGGTGCGCGGTGGCGAGCACCCCCGAATCGTCCTCGCCGAGCACGGGCCGGGCCGCCTGCAGCGCGTACTCCAGCGTCAGCCGAGCCCCGGAAAGATCACCCGAGTCGCGCAGCGACGCGGCGCGCTGCTGCGCGGCGGTGAGGGGGGAGGGCGCGGACACGACCGTCATGTTCCCTGGCCAACCCGCCCCGGCGCCACCCGGCCCGCCGCAACGACCAGACGCAAAACAGGCGACCGGCCCCCGAGCGGGCCACCGCGCAGGGCGGTCTGCACCCCGTGTACAGTAAGGCCCCGTGCGGCCCACCGGGCAGCCGATTCGCGGTGCGACCGTGACATCGGCCCAGGTAAAGTGGCCCATGTAGGTCCGGGTGGCGGAATGGCAGACGC
>DASVVF010000992.1:0-5053 GCA_036386695.1 Catenuloplanes sp.
CACCACGTAGAGGCGGTGCAGCCCGCGGGGTTCGGCGGCCACGATCTCGGCCGGTTCGACCGCCACCACGTGGTCGTACTCCAGCCCCTTGACCAGGCTCGCCGGCACCACCGTGACCCGGGCCGGGGAGTCGACGTCGTCCGGGCCGGCGACCTCGATGCCGGCCGTGGCCAGGGCGGCGCGTAGCCGCCCGACCGCGGTGTCCGCGGCGATCACCCCGACCGACCCGTCGGCCTCCAGGGCGGCGCGCACCTCGGCCACCATGGCCGCGTCGAGGTCGTCGACGGAGCGCACCCGCAGGGTGCCGTCCTGGCGCAGCGACACCGCCGCCGCCACGTCGACGGCCAACGCCGGCAACAGCCGGTTGGCGAACGCCACCACGACGGCCGGCACCCGGAACCCCACGGTCAGCGGCACCACCGGGGCGTCCGGCTTGCCGAGGTGGGTCAGCGACTCCCGCCAGGTGGTGGCGGCCCACGGCGCGGTGCCCTGGGCCAGGTCGCCGAGCAGGGTGATCGAGCCGTGTTCGCTGCGCCGGGCGATGGCCCGGCACTGCATCGCGGACAGGTCCTGCGCCTCGTCGACGACCACGTGCCCGAAGCTGGGCAGCCGGTCGAGCAGCCCGGCGACCTCGTCGACGAGCACGGCGTCGGCCGCGCTGAACCGGGCCGCTTTCGCGGTGCGCGGCGGCTTCGGCCAGGCCAGGAGCGCCTGCTGCGCGGGGTCGAACACCCCGTCGGCCGCCCGTGCCAGCGCGGCCGGGTCACCGAGCAGGGTGGCGACGACACCTTCGGCGGTGACGGCCGGCCAGCAGGTGTCGAGGAAATCCGCCACCGGCCCGGCCCGGCCCATCCGGCGCAGCCACCCGTCGCCCGGGGAGTCGCCGCGGCGCGCCTCGGACTGCCGTTGCAGCAGGCCCACCACCCGGGCCCGGACCCGCTCGCGTCCGGTCGCGTACGGCAGTCCTTCGCGGCGGGTGTCGTCGACGATCCGCCGCAACGGCCCGACGTCGATCCGCCAGCGGAACGAGCCGTCGGAAACCATGATCGGCTCGGTCGGCCCGGTGACCCGCGACCACAGCGCCCGGTGCAGCACCGCGACCATCCGGGCATCGTGCTTGAGGACGGCGGTGGCCGTGCTGTCCTGCCCACGCACCGGGCCCCGGGCGATCAGCTCGTCGATCGTCGCCTGGGCCACCTCCACCTCGCCGAGGGCGGGCAGCACCGCCGAGATGTACGACAGGAACGCCCGGTTCGGCCCGACCACCAGCACCCCGGAGCGGCGCAACCGCTGCCGGTGCAGGTAGAGCAGGTACGCCGCCCGGTGCAGCCCGACCGCCGTCTTTCCGGTGCCGGGCGCCCCCTGCACGCAGACCGAGGCGTCCAGGTCGGCGCGGACCAGCTCGTCCTGCTCGGGTTGGATGGTGGCGACGATGTCGCGCATCGGCCCGACCCGGGGGCGTTCGATCTCCCGGGTCAGGATCCGGCTGGCGGTCCCGAGCTCCTCGCCCCGGTCCAGGTGCTCGTCCTCGAAGCTGGTCAGTTGGCCACGGTCGAACCCGAACCGACGACGGACCGAGACGCCGCGGCGGTCCCGGACACTGGCCCGGTAGAACGAGCGCGACAACGGCGCCCGCCAGTCGAGGACCATCGGCTCGCCGCTGTCGTCGGTGACGTGCCGTCGGCCGATGTGGAAGCGTCCCGGGTCGGGATGCTCCGGTCCGGCCTCGATGTCCAGGCAGCCGAAGAACAGCGGGGTGGTGGGGTCGTCGGCGAGTTCGGCGACCCGGCGGGACAACGTCCGACCCAGGGTCTCCGCGGCGTACGCGTCGCCGGCCACCTTGTCACCGGTGGCGTAGAGGGCCTGGGCGCGGTCGCGCATCCGGCGCAGGGCCGCCCGGGAGGCGGCGAGGTGGGTACGTTCGTCGTCGAGTTCGGCATCCAGCTCGGTCGCGGGCACGCTGACTCCTCATCGGGTCATCTGCTGCTCGCTCGCGTATCCGGGCGCGGATGGCCGGCGCCCGGCGCGGGGACGTCCGCTGCGGTGCATGCTCACCGCGGCCGTCATGCGGCCAACCACGTTACCCGCGCGCGCCGCCGCGCTCCACCGCATTTTTCGCGTGGCGATCGGCCGAGATCACAAGTCAAGGTGCAGGCGGAGGGCGTCGTCGAGCTGGCGCAGCAGGGTGGGGGGCAGCGCGCCGAGCCGGCGGGTCACGCGGGAGACGTCTATCGACCGGACCTGCTCGGCCTGGCATTTTGACTCGACGGCGAGTCCGGTCACGGGGTCAGCGGGCAGCAGCACCTGGAAGGGGTAGATGCGCGTCGTGTTGCTGGTCACCGGGACGACGGTGAGAACGCCACGGTTGCGCGACAACGCGCTCAAGTTTGCGGCGTCGTTGCTCACCACGATCACCGGTCGCCGCTTCGACGCCTCGGATCCGATGACCGGACTGAGGTCGGCGAGAGCCACGTCACCGCGCCTCACCGAAGACCGTCACCGGACACGGCATCCCATACGTCCGCCTCGCCGCTGGCCACCCACTCATTGCCTGCCGCTTCGTAGTCGGCGGCGAGATCACGTCGACGGAGCAACTGAAGGGCCTCGTGCACGGCTGCCGACCTTGTCAGCCGGTTGTCCCGGGCGTAGCGATCGACAAATGCGATGTCATCATCGGGCAGGCTCACACTCACCTTCATACCGGCCATCCTACTTCGTTCCTACCTGGAAGCTCACCGCTGCGGTCCGACGAGAAGCTCGCCACTGTCGGTGCCCGGGCGCGCGCGGGGCCCGGGGTGGCCGGATACGGTGCGGAACATGAGCGCATTGCGGCGTCCCCGGGTCGGGCACATCCAGTTCCTCAACTGCCTGCCGATCTACTGGGGCCTGATGCGCTCCGGCGCCCTGCTCGACGTCGACCTGCACAAGGACACCCCGGACCGGCTCAACGCCGCCCTGGTCACCGGTGATCTGGACATCGGTCCGATCTCGTTGGTCGAGTACCTGCGGCACGCCGACGACTTGCTGCTGTTACCGGACCTGGCGGTGGGCAGCGACGGCGCGGTGCTGTCGGTCAACATCGTGTCCACCCGGCCGCTGGCGGAGCTGACCGGGGCCCGGGTGGCGCTCGGTTCGACGTCGCGCACCGGGGTGCTGCTGGCCCAGATGCTGCTCGCCGACCGGTACGGCGCGACCCCTGAGTATTTCCGCTGCCCACCCGACCTGACCCAGATGCTGTTGGAGGCGGACGCCGCCGTGCTGATCGGTGACGTGGCGCTGCGCGCGTTGCACGAGGCGCCGGGCCGTGGGCTGACCGTCACCGACCTCGGCCAGGCGTGGCGGGAGTGGACCGGGCTGCCGATGGTCTTCGCGGTGTGGGCGGTGCGCCGCGACTTCGCGACCGCCCATCCGGGCCGGGTCAAGGACGTGCATGAGGCGTTCCTGCGCTCACGGGACCTGTGCCTGAGCGAGTTGGACGAGGTGGCCCGGGCGGGTGCGCGGTGGGAACCGTTCGACGCGGCGACCCTGGCGTCGTACTTCCGTGCCCTGGACTTCTCGCTGGGTACGCGGCAGGTGGCCGGCCTGCGAGAGTTCGCCCGGCGGGCCGCGGCCGGTGGCGCGGCGCCGGCCCTACCGGCCGACGGCCCCCTATTCTTCCCCGCCTGATCCGGGGGCGCCTCAGCCCGGGTCGCTGACCAGCTGGCGGGTCACCTCGGCGCACACCTTCGCGCCGTACGCCAGCCCTTTGCCCGCCGGGTAGCGGGTCAGTACGGCCAGCGCCCGGTCGGGGGTGACCGCCAGACAGTTGACGTGCCACTGGCCGGTGGCGCGCAGCGTCCAGCCGTTCTTCATCGAGACGCCCTGCTCGCGCAGCTCCGCCGGCAGAGCGTCGATGATGCCCCACCGGCCACCGGAGGGTTGGTCCCGGGCGGCGGTGGTGCCGCGTACCCGGGTCATCTCCGTCATGATCCACCGCGTCCACCGCGGTCCGGCGGCCGTGCCGTCGGCCACGCAGTCACCCAGGCGGGCGACGTCGCGGGCGGACATCCGGGTCTGGCTCCACGAGTCGTCGAAACGGTCGGTGTCGGTCAGCCGGCACCGGGAGATCATGCGGTCCACGGCGGCGTTGCCGCCGCCGGCCCGGTACAGGTTCTGGGCGGCCCCGTCGTCGCTGTCGCGGATCGCCAGCCGGGCCTGCCGGAGCCGGCTCTCGCCGGGCTGCCGGCGCGCCTCGGCGGTGCGCCGCAGGAAGTCGGCGGCCAACCAGATCTTGATGACCGACTCACTGGTGCTGGTAGCGGTGAGGTTCTTCGACCCGGCGACGCTGTCCGCGGCGCGGTCCAGCAGCGCCCAGGAGAGGAACCCGTCGACCTTGACATTGACCGGCCCGGCGACCAGGGCGGGGGCCGGCTCCGGCGGCGGTGGCGGCGGAAGCTCGGCCGTGGGCGCCCCGGCTGGTGTGGTGCCGGTGGGGGTCGGTGTGGTGGCGGCGGGGGTCGGTGTCGTGCCGGCTGCCGGGGTCGGTGTCGTGCCGGCTGCGACCGGCCGCATGGCCGGGCCCGCGACGGTGTCGGGGGCCGGGTGCCGGGAGTCGGCGGCGAGCAGGGCGATGGCCAACGCCATGGCGCTGACCGGGACTGCGCGGAGACTCATCGAGCGGCGCTCCCGGTAGTGCGGATGGGCACCCCCGTAGTTCCACGCTGCGGCACCGGGCCCGGGTCGGCAACCGGTGGGGGCTGAATGCGAATAAGCGCGAATGGGGTGATAGCCGTCGGTGGCCCTGCCGGGTGTCGAAATCCCCGCTGTTACACGCAGTTGATTGTTCGACGTGGTGCTGTAACACTCAGGGGGTGTACGGCAACGACGTCACCGCGCCGGACGCGGCAGCCGCAAGTGACCTGCTCGTCGAGGTCGCCGCGGCCGAACGCGCGCTGTGGGGCGCGGGTGACCGCCCCGGAGCCCGCCCCGGCGGCGCCGCAGCCCGGGCCGCGGCGGCCGGCGGGCCGGACGACCCGACCGCCGGTCAGGAACGATTCGAGGCCGTGATCGCCGC
>DASVVF010000993.1:0-3419 GCA_036386695.1 Catenuloplanes sp.
GGAAACTGCGCCTCAACGTCGTCGTAACCTGCTTCGGCTACCGCGCGGACGGTCAGCTCCCCAGCTCAGGCCCGGTGCCGACCCGGTGCGCCGGCGTCCGCCCAGAGTGCCTCTTGCTGCGGGAGCGCTCCCATGGAAGACTGTCGAACTACCGCGAGATGGAGCCACTGACCGCGCGTACGGGCCGCCGAGGGCATCCGGTTACCGGACGGCAGCCTCCCAGCCTCCAGCCGACCGGCGTCTGTCGCCGCCGGCACTGTGGTCATTGCCCCCGCGATCCGGTCCGGGACGGGTCCCCTGTCGCTTCACCCCACCTCCCCACCCCCCACGAGGGCCGGACATCGGCGCATCCCTCGCCGGGGGGCGGACCCACATTCAGGGCCTCTCGGCTCTCTCGCGAGGAGAAACTCAGCAATGACGATATCTGCGGCACGACGCCGGGTGGCCCTCGCCGCCGCCGGCGCCCTGGTCGCCGGAGGCGTGGTGGCACTGCCGGTCGGCAATGCCTACGCGGCCACCTCCTGCGAAGTGGTCTATGCGACCAACGACTGGAGCAACGGATTCACCGGCAACGTCACCATCAAGAACACCGGCGACCCGGTCAGCAGCTGGACCCTGGGGTGGACGTTCCCCAACGCCGGGCAGCGCATCAACCAGTCCTGGTCGTCCACCTACACCCAGACCGGCAGCGCGGTCACCATCACCAACGCCGGCTGGAACGGCTCCCTGCCCACCGGCGGCACCGCGAACTTCGGTTTCAACGCCACCCACACCGGCACCAACCCGAAGCCGACCGCGTTCACCATGAACGGCGTCGCCTGCAACGGTCAGCCGCAGAACCGGCCGCCGACGGTCAGCCTCGCGGCACTGCCCGGCCCGTACCAGGCACCGGCGGACGTCACGCTCAACGCCACCGCGGCCGACCCGGACGGCACCATCGCCAAGGTCGAGTTCTACCGCAACGGCCTGCTGATCAACACCGACACCACGGAGCCGTACTCCTACACCCAGGAGGACCTGCCCGCCGGTGCCTACACCGTGCAGGCCCGGGCGTTCGACAACGCCAACGCCACGGCCAGCGCGGAACGGTCCTTCACCGTGTCGGGCGTCACCGGCCCGAAGCTGGTGGCCACTCCGGCCGCCGTCGCGGTCCCCGAGGGCGGCACCGCCCGGTTCAACCTCAAGCTGGACCGGGCGCCCACCGCCAACGTGGTGGTCGCCCTGGTGCGCACCGGTGACCCGGACGTCACCGTCGCGCCGGCCAGCGTCACGCTGACCCCGGCCAACTGGAGCACCGGCGTCAACGTCACCCTCAGCGGTGCGGAGGACACCGACTCCGTCGGCGGCACGGCCACGGTCACCGCCTCGGCGACCGGCTACCCGTCGCTGGCCGTCACGGCCACCGAGATGGACAACGACGGCACCGGGGCCAACGAGTACACCCGGCGCTTCCTGGAGCAGTACGGCAAGCTGAAGAACTCCGGCTACTTCAGCCGCGAGGGCGTCCCGTACCACTCGATCGAGACCCTGATCGTGGAGGCTCCCGACCACGGCCACGAGACCACCTCCGAGGCGTTCAGCTTCTGGATCTGGCTCGAGGCCCAGTACGGCCGGGTGACCCAGAACTGGGCCCCGTTCAACAACTCGTGGACGGTGATGGAGCAATACATCATCCCGTCGCACGCCGACCAGCCGACCGCCGGCACCCCCGGCACGGCGCAGTACGCCGCCGAGTTCAACCGGCCCAGCCAGTACCCGTCGGCCCTGCAGCCCAACGTGCCGGTGGGTCAGGACCCGCTGCGCGCCGAACTGCAGGCCACCTACGGCACCGGCGACATCTACGGCATGCACTGGCTGCTGGACGTCGACAACACCTACGGCTTCGGCCGCTGCGGTGACGGCACCACCCGCCCGGCGTACATCAACACCTTCCAGCGCGGCCCGGAGGAGTCGGTCTGGGAGACGGTGCCGCAGCCGTCCTGCGAGACGTTCAACTTCGGCGGCCCGAAGGGCTTCCTGGACATCTCCATCGCCGACCCGGGCGCTCCGGCCAAGCAGTGGAAGTACACCAACGCCCCGGACGCCGACGCCCGTGCCATCCAGGCCGCCTACTGGGCGCTGACCTGGGCCAAGGCGCAGGGTAAGGCGGCCGACGTGGCGGCCACCGTCGCCAAGGCCGCCAAGATGGGTGACTACCTGCGCTACGCCATGTTCGACAAGTACTTCAAGAAGATCGGTAACTGCGTCGGGGCCACCGCCTGCCCGGCCGGCACCGGTAAGAACTCCGCGCACTACCTGATGTCCTGGTACTACGCCTGGGGCGGCGCGACCGACCCGGCGGCCGGCTGGTCGTGGCGCATCGGTTCCAGCCACAACCACTTCGGTTACCAGAACCCGTTCGCGGCCTGGGCGTTGAGCACCGTGCCGGAACTCGCCCCGCGCAGCCCCAGCGCCAACCAGGACTGGACCACCAGCTTCACCCGGCAGTTGGAGTTCTACCAGTGGCTGCAGTCCGCTGACGGCGCGATCGCCGGCGGTGCCACCAACAGCTGGGACGGCTCGTACGCCCAGCCGCCGGCGGGTACGCCGACGTTCTACGGCATGTACTACGACGAGCACCCCGTCTACCACGACCCGGGCAGCAACGGCTGGTTCGGCATGCAGGTGTGGTCGATGCACCGGGTGGCCGAGCTGTACTACGCCACCGGCAACGCCCAGGCCAAGGCCATCCTGGACAAGTGGGCGGCGTGGGCCATCGCGAACACCACGATCGGCACCGGCGGCAACTTCGAGATCCCGTCCGACCTAGCCTGGACCGGCGCCCCGGCGACCTGGAACGCGGCCAGCCCGGCGACCAACTCGAACCTTCGGGTGACGGTCACCAAGAAGAGCCAGGACGTGGGTGTCGGCGCGGCCTACGCCCGGACCCTGATGTACTACGCGGCCAAGTCCGGCAACGCGGCCGCGAAGACCACGGCCAAGGGCCTGCTGGACGCGATGTACGCGCACAGCGAGGCCAAGGGCATCACGACGACGGAGTCGCGCGGTGACTACCGCCGGTTCGACGACGTCTACAACGCCTCCACCGGCCAGGGCCTGTACCTGCCCCCGGGCTGGACCGGCAAGATGCCCAACGGGGACGTCATCGCTCCCGGCAAGAGCTTCCTGGACATCCGCTCCTTCTACAAGAACGACCCGGACTGGCCCAAGGTCCAGGCGTACCTGAACGGTGGCCCGGAGCCGACGTTCAACTACCACCGATTCTGGGCACAGTCGGACGTGGCAATGGCGTTCGCCGACTTCGGCGCGCTGTTCCCGAACGGATAGCTCAGCACAACCCGGTCGGGTGGGTGGGGCCACCACCCACCCACCCGACCCCCGTCGACGGTTCCGCCCCCCCGGCTGTCGGGGGAGCGGCC
>DASVVF010000994.1:0-4910 GCA_036386695.1 Catenuloplanes sp.
GTAGGGGCGCGCGGCGAGGGTGGTGAGTGCGGCGTCGAGGCCGACCGCCTTTTTCGGGTTGAAGGTCGCCGCCATGGCGGCGATCAGTAGGCCGATGATGGCGTAGGTGGCGCCGACGGCGGGGTAGCCGGCCTGTCCGAGCCGGACAGCGACTTTGCGAGCGGTGGGGCTGGCGGTGGACAGGTCGAGATCGGCGAGGAACTTCTTGTGGACTCCGCGGTATGCCAGCACGCTCCCGAACGCGATCAGGGCTGCTCCGGCCGCACCCACGAGCAGTTGGCCGAACGGCAGCGCGAGGACACGCGCCGTGAATTCTTCCTGCCGGTCGTCCGTGCCCGCGCCGGCGCCGGATGCCAGCTTTCCCGCGCTGATGGCCAGTACTGCGAACACGATGGCGGTGGCGGCGTTCTCGATCCGTTTGCGGCGCCGTTTGGTCTTCGGTTGGACCCACCGTAGACCGACCGTCGCCTCGCCGACCCGCCACACCACGAGCATCGCGAGACCCACGGTGACCGCCCAGAGCAGCGCCCGGCCGCCAGTCTGCGCCGCGAAGGTCGCCAACGCGCCGGCCTTGTCCGCCTTGGCGCTACCCGCGCCGAAGGCGATCCGCGCCGCCAGGTAGGCGATGGTGAAGTGCACCAGGCCATACGCGGCGAGGCCACCACGACCCAGGAACTGGACGTGCCTGTGGTGGGTCGTCTGTCTGACGGCGGCCTCCGCGTCGTGACCGAGCTGGCGCGCGGTGGTCATCGCGAATTCCTCTCCGGTGCCTGCATGGTTGCGGCGCCGGCGGGCGACGCCCCCAGCGCCCCGGTAGGGTGCATGCCCGTACGCAGCCTCGTCAAGCTGCGCAGCAGCAACCGCGAGATCTGCATCTGTGACACCCCGATCTGCGCGGCGATCTCGGACTGGGTCAACTGCTGACTGAACCGCATGGCCAGGATCCGTCGCTCACGCGCGGGCAGCCGGTCCAGGAGTTGGTGCCAGACGTGGTCGTCGGTGACGGTCTCGAAATGCGCGTCGATACTGCCGAGGATGTCCAGCAACGCACTCTGGTCCCGATCCCCGTTCGTGGCGAAGCCGTCGAGGGAGGCGGGACGGTGCGCCGCCCAGGCGTGCGAGGCGGCGGTGACGTCGTGCTCGGTGGCGCCGAGGTGTGCGGCCAGTTCGGTCCGTGTCGGTGAACGGCCCAACCGCTGGGCCAACTCCGCACCGCCGGGTGCGATAGTGAGGGCGAGTTCCTGGACCTGCCGCGGCACCCGGATCCGCCAGGTGGTGTCGCGGAAATGGTGCTTCAGCGCACCGGTGATCGTCGGGACCGCGTAGACCATGAACGGCACCGACCGGGCGGGGTCGTACCCGTCGACCGCCTTGATCAAGCCGACGGCGGCGACCTGACACAGATCGTCCAGCGGCTCCCCCCGTTCCCGGTATCGGGCCGCCAGGCTCCGCGCCAGAGGCAGTCCCGACTCGATGGCGCGTTCCCGCAACACCGGGCGGTCCGGGTGGCCGGCGGGCAGCTCGGCGCGCCGGCGCAGGAGGGTCTCCACCACGGCGCCGACGTTCGACCGGCCACCGCGACCTTCGCGGTGGGCACCGGCACCCACGGAACACGTCAGCCGCCCCGCGCGACGGCCAACGGTCGGAGTCGGCGGCGAACCGGCGGGTTCCGCCGTGCTCGTTTGGTCGATCATGGTGGTGCCGGCGGTGGTCATGGCGGTGTACGCCCCTTCGGATCGCCGCACCACGCCGCACCACAGGGCATTCGTGCCGTGGTGGACGCCGCACCCGGTGCGCCTCGCGGCGTCGGTGAGCCCGACTCGCTTCGAATGGCATCCTGAAGTGCGATGGTGTGGAAGAACGCCGTCGCGCTCCCTGCGGGAGCGCACCCGGCAATGCTCAAAGCCAACCGCACCGCTGCAGACGGCGAGCGTGACCGGCGAAAGGCCGGTTGACCCGCGCGGCGCGGCTGAGCCGCATGATCAACACTACGCCGATGCCGCGGCACCGCCAGAGACAAACCAGACAAGCCCCATAACGTTCGCGCCTCAACCAGTGCTTCGCCTGCGCCCTGATGAGAGTCGCTGCCGCAGGCGGCGTAAGGCACGCCGGAACCCGGTTGTTGATCGAGCGGCCGATCGGCGCGTGCCGCCCGACATGGGGACTAAGGGGTGGGCTGCGAGCAGGAGGAACGGAGATCGTCTGCCACGAGGGGGTCGGCGCGCTCGCGCACAGCGCGGCCCTTTCGCCCGCACCCTTCACCGTCTTCAGGCGCCGCTGCGATGGCGGCGCCGCACTAGGTCGTCAGCGTTGCCGGCCCGTGCTCCGCCCGGCGGGTGGGTCCCATAGCGAAGCTCTGAAGGGAAACCAGCACAAATCCGCCCGGACCAGTTCACCCCCCAAGCATGATCACCCACCGGGGCTTCGGTGATGCAGACCATGCCGACATCCCGTCTATGCTCCGCCGGGTGAGCGACAACGAGATGAGCGCCGTGGATCTCAATGACGTGCTGCTCGCGGTGGAAAGAGCCGCCCCGGTAAACGCCGTAGAGGCGGTGACGCTGAGCATCGGGGTGAGCCTCGACGCGTCGTGGGTGTCGTTCCTCGTGGCGGACATGAGCGGCCGCGCCCTCGTACGCCTGGTCCACGTCCCGATCGGGGACGTGCCCGGCGGCCGCCGCCACGACGAGGACGTGGCCATGGTCCTGCCGTTCGACGGTGGCCCGCAGGAGCAGGCGCTACGCGCGCAGAACGTCCTGGTCGAGTCCATTGGGGACCAGCACGTGGTGCGGGCGCCGGTCACCCAACGCGGCGAGGCCATCGGGCTGCTGGAGATCGCACTGTCTGTCGCGCCGACCGACGCGGTCGTGCAACGGGTGTCGCGGGCCGCGCACACGTTGGCGTTCGTGGTGATCGCCAACCGCCGGCACACCGACCTGTTCGAATGGGGCCAGCGAACAAGCTCGTTCAACCTCGCCGCGGAGATCCAACGCCGGCTACTGCCCGCGTCGTTCACCTGTGAAGCCGACTCGTTCACCCTCGCGGCCTGGCTGGAGCCGGCCGCCAGCATCGGCGGCGACACCTTCGACTACAGCGTGGCCCGTGACCTGCTGCATCTGAGCATCACCGACGCGGTAGGCCACGGTGTGCAGAGCGCGCTCGCCGCGACGCTGTGCGTCAGCGGGCTGCGCAACGCCCGCCGCCGCGGCGGCACCCTGAGCGAACAGGCGCAGGCCGCGAACGACGCCCTCATCGACAACGCCCCGGCCTGGTCGCTGTTCGCCACCGGGCTCATCGGCCGCCTCGAGTTGTCCACCGGCGTCCTCACCGTCGTCAACGCCGGGCACCCCACCCCGCTACTGGTCCGCGACGGGACCGCTCAGCTAGTGGCGCTGCCCGTCAACCGGCCATTCGGGGTGCTGCGCCACAGGCCCTACCGGGCTGCGGAAATCGAGTTGCGGCCCGGTGACCGCCTGGTGATGCTCACCGACGGCATGCTCGAACGCGGTGCCGCCGCCATTGACCTGTCAGCACGACTGCAGCACCTGCGCGCCCTGCACCCCAGAGAGGTCGTCCGCATCCTCGGCGACCTCGTCCTCGAAGTCGCCGGACCCGTCCTGCCCGACGACGCCTGCCTGCTGATCCTCGACTGGCACGGCGGGCACGGCAACACCCGCAGCACCGCAGCCGGCGCCGACCCCCACCGGGCCAGCACACCCCACCGCGAAGAGTAGGCACACGCCGCATCTACCACCGTGACGAGCAGCCAGGTGACACACCTGATCATCGTGCGAACCCGGTTTCCGACCCGGCGCAAGATCGGAGTTCCTCGCCCAAGCCGGCAAACCGGAGACCCACACCACTGGGTTGAGGCTGGCCGTGCACGCCGGGTTCGCACCCGTCGACCGCGACTCCGGCACCATCGGCGGCAACCTCAGACGCCCGCACCGCTTCCACCGCACCCTGCGACCGGTGTCCTCATGTCCGCACTGTCCCCGATCAGATCGCATCGGCGAGTCCGCCGCCAACTATCAACGCAAACGCGCTGAGGGCCAGACCCACCGCCAAACCCGCGCCCTTGGCCGCCGCCGTGAGCTCACCGCCTCGACGCCGACGGATACCGGCCGCCGCTGCGGCCCCACGGTCGTGCCAGACCTCGACCGAATTGCTCACCGCCGGGCAGGGCGGACAGCCGCCACGACCAGGGGCTACGTGGCGGTGGAGTGCCGCCACACCTTGATCGAGGACAGCAGCAGCAGCCCGGCGAGGAACGGCACGAGCACCGCGTCCGGGATCACCCCGAGCAGCAAGCCGCCCAGCACGGTGCCCGCCACCGAGCCGCCCGCCATGACCGCCACCCGCCGGCCGTGGCGGCGCAGCACGCCGAAGCTGCCGTCGCGGCTGTACCGGGCGAACGCCACGATCATCGTGGGTAGCGACACCGCCAGCGACAGGCTGCCGGCCGTCTTGATGTCGACGCCGAACAGCAGCACGATCGTCGGGATCAGCAGCTCCCCGCCGGCCACGCCCATGATCGCCGCGACCACGCCGATGAAGAACCCGGCCACCGCACCCGCGACCACCACGGCGGCGGGCGGCATCGACACCTGCGTCACCGTGCCCACATGCGTGCCGATCAACGCGAGCGCGATGACCACCAGCATCACCGCCAGGACCCGATACAGCGTCGCCGAGCGCACCCGGGTGGCCCACGACGCCCCGGCCCAGGCGCCAATCAGGCTGCCCGCGAGCAGGTTCACCACGACGCCCCAGTGCGGCGCGAGCGCCGAGAATGGCACCGCGAACAGCCGGGCCGGCAGCGCGGTGAGCACCACGACCAGGCTTAGCGCCTTGTTCACGATGACCGCCTGCAACGCGGCGAAACCGAACAGCGCGATCAGCAGCGGCAG
>DASVVF010000995.1:0-3298 GCA_036386695.1 Catenuloplanes sp.
ATCGGCGAGCTGACCGTGGAGGTCGCGAAGTGGCAGGACCGCCGCTACGTCGAGATCCAGGCCCGCCGCCGGTTCTACTACGTCCGGCCCGGTGAGGCCCCGCTGGTGGTGCTGGACGACCCCGAGGGGGCGGCGCGCGACGCCGGTCGGGCGCCGGTCGTCGGCTCCCCCGCACCGGACCGCTGGTACGACACCCTGTGGGGCAGCATCAAGGCCGCCAACCACGAACCCCGCCGGTAAAGGACCTCGTGAACGTCGACTCCACCGACAGCTCCCCGCCACCCGACACCAGCGCCCCGCCCGCGACGCTCGACCCCACGGCTGGCGTCCCGCCGCAGGTCAGCGCCGCTGTGGGCGTACCCCCGCCGGTGCGGGAACCGGCGACGGAGGCCGACCTGGCCGCGGTCGCCGCCCAGATCGGACGCCCCCCACGCGGCACCCGCGCGGTCGCCCACCGCTGCCCCTGTGGGCAGCCCGACGTGGTGGAGACCACGCCCAGGCTGGTCGACGGCACGCCGTTCCCCACCCTGTTCTACCTGACCTGCCCCCGGGCCACCGCGGCGTGCAGCCGGCTGGAGTCCGCCGGGCTGATGAAGGACATGGGGCGGCGGCTGGCCGACGACCCGGACCTCGCCGCCCGCTACCACGCCGCCCACGAGGACTACCTCGCCCGCCGGGAGGCCCTGCTGCACGTCCCCGAGATCGCCGGGGTGTCCGCCGGCGGGATGCCGGGCCGGGTCAAGTGCCTGCACGTACATCTGGGGCACGCGCTGGCCGCCGGAGCCGGTGTCAACCCGTTCGGTGACGAGGTGCTCGCTTCGGTCGAGCCATGGTGGCTGGACGGGCCGTGCGTCGACCCCACGGCCGCCGGGCCGGTCTCGTAGGCTCGCCGGCATGGATGTCGTCGTCCGACGGGCGCGGACCGCGGACGTGCGCGCGATCCGCGACCTCGTCGACACCTACACCAGCGGCCGCCGGATGCTCGGCAAGGCCACCGTCACCCTGTACGAGGACGTGCAGGAGTTCTGGGTCGCGGTGCGCCCCGACGACGACGTGGTGGTCGGCTGCGGCGCGCTGCACGTGCTGTGGGAGGACCTCGCCGAGATCCGCACCGTCGCCGTGGACCCGACCTGCCGCGGGCAGAAGGTCGGTCACCGGATCGTCACCGAGCTGCTCGGCGCGGCGCGTGAGCTCGGCATCGCCCGGGTGTTCGTGCTGACCTTCGAAACCAGCTTCTTCGGCTCGTTCGGGTTCGTGGAGATCGACGGCGCCCCGGTCCCCCCGGCGGTCTTCGAACAACTGCTCCGCTCGTACGACGAGGGGGTGGCCGAATTCCTCGACCTGGAACGGGTCAAACCCAACACCCTGGGCAACACCCGGATGCTGCTGCACCTGTGACCGGTGCGCGTCCGTAGGGTGGGCTGGTGGCACGAGTAGCGGCGATCGACTGCGGCACCAACTCCATCCGGCTGCTGGTGGCCGACCCACCCGACCCGGCTGCGGGGCCCGCTGGCCCACTGGTCGAGCTGACCCGGCGGCTGGAGCTGGTCCGGCTCGGGCAGGGCGTCGACCGCACCGGGCGGCTGGCGCCGGAGGCGATCGAGCGGACCCGGGTGGCGCTGGCCGGCTACGCGGGCGCCATCGCCGAGCTGGGCGCCGACCGGGTCCGGATGTGCGCCACCTCGGCGTCGCGTGACGCCGAGAACGCCGACGAGTTCGTCGCCATGGTGGTGGCCACCCTCGGGGTGGCGCCCGAGGTGGTGTCCGGTGACGAGGAGGCCCGCCTGTCGTTCGCCGGGGCGGTGCGTGGGTTGACCGCCCAGCCGCCGTACCTGGTGGTCGACATCGGCGGCGGCTCCACCGAGTTCGTCGTCGGTGAGTCGACAGTGGACACGGCGATCTCCGTCGACATCGGCTGCGTCCGGATGACCGAGCGGCACCTGCCCGGCGACCCGCCCGGCGCCGGGCAGATCGCCGCCGCCCGGGACGACATCGCGGCCGCCGTCGACCGGGCGCTGGCCGCGGTCGGCGGACGCGACGCAACGACCCTGGTCGGGCTGGCCGGCTCGGTCACCACGGTGGCGGCCATCGCTCTCGGGCTGGACACCTACCGGCCGGACCGCATCCACCACACCCGGGTGTCGTACGACGACGTCGCCAAGGTGACGACCGAGCTGCTCGGGCGCTCCGCGCGCCAGCGGATGGCGTACCCGGTCATGCACGCCGGGCGGGCCGACGTGATCGGCGCCGGTGCGCTGATCCTGCGGACCATCATGGAGCGCGCGGGAATGTCGTCGGTGGTGGCCAGCGAGCACGACATCCTGGACGGGATCGCGCTGAGCCTACGGTAGCGATCATTGTGGATGGCTGCCGTCCTCGGTTGCGGTCGAAAATTGTTGATGCCTGGCCGCAGGGCTCGCGGCGAGTTAAACCTGATCCTTTATGACATTGATCACCGCTTATGGGGCGGCCGGCGTCGGTCCCCGCGAAGTTCAATGTCTGGACACAATCACACGGGAGGATTCATGAGAACAACTCGTGCCCGCGCCTTGGCCACCGTGAGCGTCATGGCCGTTTCTGCTGCAGCAAGTGTCTTTATTGGAGCGTCCCCTGCCAGTGCGGCACCCTTCGCTGACTGCAACCCGATCGGGCCCAACTGGTGCCAGACGGCCATCCTGCCGGCCACGAACGGGGGTCAGATCAAGGTCGAGGCCACCTGGAAGAAGACCGTCTGCCGCGTCTACGACCGCGACAACGGTGTCGAGGTGGGCTCGGTTGCGGTGCCGGCCAGCCCCGGTTTCAAGTGGTGGCGTAACAAGACGATCAGCGGCCTCCGCGGCGACTACTTCGCCACGTGCCATAACCCGGACGGTGGCCCCGATGGGTCCCTCTCGCATCCGTGACGTTTCGCTGCCTGTCCGGTCACCAAACTCGCTAAAGGATTTACGGTGAACGCTTCTCGTACTCGAGCAATGCTTGCCGCCGGCGCCGTTGCCGCTGCCATGGCCGTCGGGGCCCTCGGCGGAGCCTCGCCTGCTAGCGCGGCCATCGGCGCGAACTGCTACGCCATTGGGCCCGACTGGTGTCAGACGGCCATTGTCACGGCGACGGCCGGCGGGCGGCTGGTCATCCGGGCGGATTATTCCAAGACCACCTGCCGGGTGTACGACCGTGACACCGGCGTCGAGGTCGGCTCCGTCTCGGTGCCGCATCCCAACTCCGGTTGGTATCAGCGCTCCAAGACACTGACCGGGCTTTCCCGTGACTATTTCGCGACCTGCCACAACCCCGATGGCGG
>DASVVF010000996.1:0-8018 GCA_036386695.1 Catenuloplanes sp.
GACGGCCCACCCCGACGCACCGACCATCGTCACAGCGATGTTCCGCGATCGGCGCCGGGGCGGTGTCCGCCGCGGATCGACGCCGCGACGCGTCGCCGACCCCCCCAGCACGTAACCGGCCGGCAACCAAAGGCTCACAAGGGGGCACCCGGTCGATTCCGCAGGGTCGCGCAGGGCCCGCCGATCTGATTGGCGTACCCGGGAAAATCCCCCGGGTCGCTGATCCGGGAGGTACTCCTTGCTGAAGAACACGGTACGTCGCATCGCGCTTCTTGCGTCCCTGCCCGCCGTCCTCGTCAGCCTGGTTGTCACCGGTACGCCAGCCAACGCCGCCATGGTCGCCCCAACGGCCACCGAGCGGACGCTCATCTCGCACACCAACACCGCCCGGGCCCGGGCCGGCTGCGCCGCGGTGCACGTCAACTACCAGCTGACCTACGCCGCCCGGGCGCACAGCCGGGACATGGTGGTCCGCAACTACTTCGGCCACCGCTCCCCGAGCGGCACGAACTTCGTCATGCGGGCCAAGGCCGCCGGCTACAACAGCCCGATGAGCGAGAACATCGGCTGGGGCTACCGCACCAGCGCCAGCCTGTTCAACGCGTGGATGCAGAGCCCCGGTCACCGCGCCAACATCGTCAACTGCTCGGCGCGGGCCGTCGGCATCGGCATCGCCTACAAGGCCAACGGAACGCCGTACTACACCCAGATCTTCGGTCGGGTCTGACCGTCCGTCCGCCGCGCGGCGGCTAGAGCTCGCAGTTGACCAGGACCGGTTCAGGGTGCAGTCGGACCCCGAACCGGTCCTGTACGCCGTCGCGGATCTCTCGGGCCAGGGCGATCAGCGCCGCGGTGCTTCCGGTGCCCCGGTTGGTCAACGCCAGGGTGTGCTTGCCGGAGATCGACACGCCGCCGGCACCGCCGTACCCCTTGGCGAAACCGGCGCGGTCGATCAGCCAGGCCGCGCTGACCTTCACCAGCCCGTCGGCGGTCGGCCAGGACGGCGGCGCGTCGAGGTCAGCGACCCGGGCGCACAGGGCCCGGTACGCCGGCGCGTCGAGCACCGGGTTGGTGAAGAACGATCCGACCGACCAGGTGTCATGGTCGGCCCCGTCGAGCACCATGCCCTTGCCGGCCCGCAACCGCCGGACCGCCGAGCTGGCCTGCTCCAGCGGCACCCGGGCGCCGACCTCGACGCCCAGGGCGCGGGCCAGCTCCGCGTAGCGCACCGGCGCTGACAACGGCGAGCGGGCCAGCCGGAAGTCGACCGACAGCACCACCCACCGGTCGTTGTGCTTGAAGACACTGGACCGGTAGCCGAACCGGCACTGCTGCGGGGTCATCGTCACCACCCGGTCGTCGGCCCGGTCGTAGACCCGGACAGACCCGATGGTCTCCGCCACCTCCTGGCCGTACGCTCCGACGTTCTGGATCGGGGTGGCGCCGGTGGAACCGGGGATGCCGGCCAGGCATTCGATACCGGACCAGCCGTTCGCCACGGCGGTGCCGACCAGGGCGTCCCACGGCTCGCCGGCTTCCACGCGGACGGTGACCGCGTCCGCACCGATCGGCGTCACGTGGACACCACGGGTACGGATCAGCACCACGGTGCCCGGGAATCCGGCGTCGCCGATCACCACATTGCTGCCCCCGGCCAGCACCAGCACCGGTTGCCCGGCGAGCGCGGCCGCTCGGATGGCGCTCAGCACGTCGTCCGAATTATGCGCTATTGCCAGCCGGTCGGCCGGGCCGCCGAGGCGTAGAGTCGTGTACGTCTCCAGCGAACATTGGGCGGGCGGGGCGGCCGCCGGAGGATCAGCGCTAACGTCTGGCACGCTCATCACCCTAGGCTGAGGGCTTGTCGGCTGCCCCGGCACGGTCCGGCCCGGGGGCGCGAAGCTCGGCGGCGCGGAGGATGGCGATGACCAAACTGCACATGACCAAGGACTTCTGGCTGGCGGCGCTGCGCGCCGACGGCCCGGCACTACGCGCGGCGGCCGCCGACGCCCCCGGCGACCTCGCGGTACCCAGCTGTCCCGAATGGACGGTGGAGCAGCTGGTCCGCCACGTCGGCGCCCTGTACGCCTGGGTCGGCGGCCACGTCGCCCGCGGCGTCACCACCGCACCGGAACCGCGGCGGTACAGCATCGACGACGCGCCCACCGGCCCGGCGGCGCTGGGTTTCCTCGACGAGCAGTACACCGCCCTGGTGCGGCTGCTCGACGGGCTCGACCCGGAACTGCCGGCCTGGCACCCGGTCCCGCAGGCCAAGAAGGCCGGGTTCTGGTACCGCCGGATGGCGCACGAGACCGCCGTGCACCGGTGGGACGTCCAACTCGCGATCGGTCACGCCGAGCCGGTCGAGGCCAAACTGGCCGCGGACGGGGTCGGCGAAGTCCTCGACAGCCTGCTACCGGCCGGCCGGCGCCGCGGCCCGGTCGACCGGCACGGGGTGGCCCAACTGGTGGCCACCGACATCAGCCACGAGTGGCTGGTGCGGCTGCGTGGCGAGGGGATCGCGTTGCTCGACACCGACACGCTGTTCGACTCCGACGACCACCACACCCGGGTGCTCGCCGCCGGCACCGCCAGTGACGTGCTGCTGGCGCTCTACGGTCGGCTGCCGTTCGACACCCTCGACGTCACCGGCGACGCCACCCTGCTCCAGTCCCTGCGCACGGGCTGAGGGCACCGGATGACGAGCTCCGACACCGGGCCGCGGACCGAGTTCCCGGCCGGATTCCTGTGGGGCGCCGCGACGGCGGCGTACCAGATCGAGGGCGCCGCCCGTGACGACGGCCGGGGACCGTCCACCTGGGACACCTTCAGCCGTACGCCGGGCCGGGTGGTCGCCGGGCACACCGGCGACGTGGCCTGCGACCACTACCACCGCTACCCGGCGGACGTGGCGCTGATGGCCGACCTCGGGCTGGGCGCGTACCGGTTCTCGGTGGCCTGGCCACGGATCCAGCCGGACGGCAGCGGGCCGGTCAACCCTCGGGGGCTGGATTTCTACGACCGGCTCGTCGACGAGTTGGGCGCCCGGGGCATCGAGCCGGTGGTGACCCTCTACCACTGGGACCTGCCGCAGAGCCTGGAGGACCGCGGCGGCTGGACCAACCGGGACACCGCCGCGCTGTTCGCCGACTACGCCGAAATCGTGTACGCCCGCCTCGGCGACCGGGTGCGGACCTGGACCACGCTCAACGAGCCGTGGTGCTCGGCGTACCTGGGCTATGGCAGTGGGTTGCACGCGCCGGGGCGGCAGGACCCGGCGGCCACCTTCGCGGCCGTACACCACCTGCTGCTCGGTCACGGGTTGGCGGTACAGGCCCTGCGGGCCGCGGGAGCCGGCACCGTCGGCATCACCCTCAACCCGGCCGCGGTGGCCCCGGCCGACCCGTCCAGCCCCGCGGACGTGGCTGCCGCACGCGTCGTCGACGGCCTGCAGAACCGGATCTTCCTCGACCCGATGCTGGCCGGTGGGTACCCCGCTGACGTGCTGGCCCACATCAGCCGCTTCACCGACCCGACCTGGATCCGACCCGGCGACGAGAAGCTGATCGGGCAGCCGATCGATGTGCTGGGCGTCAACTACTACGCGCCGACGTACGTGGCGGCCCGGCCGGGTGCCACCGGCGGCGGGCCGGCCTACCCCGGGACCGAAGGGATCGAGTTTCTACCGCCGAGCGGCCCGGTGACCGACATGGGCTGGCAGATCGAACCGGCCGGGCTGACCCGCCTGCTGGAACGCCTGGCCAGCGACTACCCCGGCATTCCGATGATGATCACGGAAAATGGCGCCGCCTTCCCGGACGGCCCCACCGACGACCCGGACCGGGTGGCCGACCTGGACCGGGTGCGCTACCTCGACGGGCACCTGCGCGCCGCCCACGACGCCATCGCGAACGGGGTTGACCTGCGCGGCTATTTCGTCTGGTCGCTGCTGGACAATTTCGAGTGGGCGGAGGGCTACGGCAAGCGCTTCGGCATCGTGCACGTCGACTACCGGACACAGCGGCGGACGCTGAAGGACAGCGCCCGGTTCTACCGCGAGGTGATCCGCCGCAACGGCCTGGCGGCGCCACCCGGGAGGTGAGCGAGGTTGGTGACCCGGCGGTAGCTGACGCCCGGCCGGCACCGGCAACCTACCGGGGGGCGGCGGGTGGGGCGGTGGAGAGGCCGAGCACCCGACGGGACAGCAGCGTGCCGCCGGCCACCGCCGCCGGCATGATCAGCACGGCGCCGAACGGGACGAGGAAACACAGGAAGACGGCCACGCCGAAGCCCAGGGTGAGCGGCCGGTGCGCCCGCAGCGCCCGGCGGCGGTCCGGCAGGCGCAGCCCCCGCCGCTGGAACGGCACCCCGGTCAGCTCGACCGCGAGGAACCAGCCGCCGACCAGGGCGGCGAGTACGGGCACCACGGTCTGCCCCACGACCGGGATGAACCCGGCGGCGAAGAGCGGCACGCCCACCAGCAACGACATGGCGACCAGCCGCAGCGAGTCGGCCGCACTCCGGCGAATCGAGCGCCACCACGGCACCACCACCTCGCCCGGCACCCCGCCCAGGCGTCCCTCCACCTCCTCGGAGATCTTCTCGTAGAAGGGGTCACCGATCACCAGCGTCACGGCGGTGAAGGCGATCACCCCGACCAGGGCACCCAGCCCCAGCAGCGCGGCCGCCGCGATGAGCCGGACGAGGTCCCGCCAGCCGGCCGACCAGCCACCGGCGAACCACGTCAGCCAGGCGGCGAGGTCGTCGACGAAGTAGGCGAGGGTGACCAGCGCGGCGAGGAACAACGTCCCGGAGATCAGGGCCGGGACGAGGCCGAGCCCCACCAGAGCGGGGCTGCGCAGGTAGAGACCGAGCCCCCGACCGAGCAGGCCGAGCCCCGACACGAATTCCCGCCCCGCCGCTGGACGGTCCGGGGGCGACGAGCCCGGGATGCCGCCGGCAGAAGTAGTCACGCTGGCGCAGCCTAATGCGTCCCACCACCCACGGTCCGCGCAGGATGAACCGGGCGGACCTTCGATGGGAGGGCTGCGCGGTCATCCACGTCGTCAGTGACCCTCAGCGACTGACCGCCGCAGCGCTGTGATCCAGAACATTCGACACCGGGTCACACATCGGGTGGCCGCCTCGTCCATCAACAACTGTTCAACCGCCACTTTCACCACCTACCGGGGAGTCGCCGATGTTCGCCAGCTATCTCACGGTGACCCTGCTGGCCTGCGCCCTCAACGGCTCGGCCGCCATCGCGAACGTGATCGGCCACGAATATCCAAAGACGGAGGCGGACCGCAATCGGATACCGCGGGCGTGGGTACGGCCACTGGGGACGCTCCTGGGCGCAGGCGCGGTGGGCTTACTGGCGGGGTTGGTCGTGCCGGTCGTGGGGAGGCTCGCGGCAGCCGGTCTGGTCCTGTATTTCCTCGGTGCGCTGGGCGCACATGTGCGGGCGGGCAATTACCGGCTCGGCGCCTGGGCCGTTTTTTTCGTACTCGCTCTGGCCGCGCTCACCGTCAACCTCGCCTACCATCCGGACGCTTGACCGGCCACGCCGACATGACGGCCCACCCGGCGGTGGTCGGGTGTCGCGGTAATGCTGACCCTGACCCAGGTGAGGAGATCTCATGAGGTCCGAACGGCACAGCGGATGGGATGTTCTGGCGGCGGTCTCCGCTGCCATTGCCCTCGTCATGATCGGCGCCTATGTCGCGGTCATCGGTCAGGAAGGCGGCCAGGTGGCGATCTGGTTCCTCGCCGGACTGGCCGTGGCAGCACTTCTCTCGATCTATGGCGTGGTCCGCGCGGCACCTCGTCGCAGACTGGCCCTGGCGGTGTCCGGGGTGACGATGGCGGTTCTCGGCCTCGTCAGCATCCTGTCGATCGGTGTTCCCATCCTCGGCGCAGGTGTGTTGTCCCTCGTCGCCGCGGGACGTCAGGGAGCCGGCGAGCCGCCGGTCGCTTCCGGGCGGGACCGGCGGCCGGGGAGGCAGGACTTGTAAGTAAGTGGTCACTACCAATAGGCTGCGGGGCATGGGGGCAGAGCGGGGTACCGCGGCGCGGCGACGCGCCGACGCCATCACGGCCGGCATGAGCGCCTTCGCTGACCACGGCCTGACAACGATGGCGATTCAGCGGATCGCCGACGAGATCGGCGTGTCGCAGCCGTACGTGTTCCGACTGTTCGGAAACAAGCAGGCGGTCTTCCAGGCGTGCCTAGGTGAGCTGGAGATCCGGATCCGGAGGATGTTCCGTCAGGCTGTGGCAACATCCCCGGACGATCCGCTGCACGCGATGGGTGCCGCCTTCCGGGAGTTCGTCGCCGACGGCACCATGAGCGGCTTGTGGTTGCAGGCGTGCGCCGTCGCGCGCAGCGATGAATCAGTGGCGGCGCGTTGCCGCGCTCTCATCTCAGGCGTGCTCGAGGAAGCCGAGCGCTTGACCGCCGCAACGCCGGACGACTTGGCCCGGTTCCTCGCGAACGGCGCTCTCGTGACGGTTCTCCAGGCAGTGGGAGCGGATCTGACCGGCGGAAGCCAGGCGGCCGTCAACTCCCTACGTGCGGCAGCGGCGACAGCGTGAACCCCCTCCTGCTGCCAGTCGTCGCCGCGCAGGCGCTATGGGTCCGCTGCACAACTCCGATGGTCCCTCCCGCAGCCGGCCCCACCATGGGCACCGTGGGAGACGCGTCCGGGCCGCCGATGCGCATCGCGGTCCTGGGCGAGTCGACCGCGGCCGGCTGCGGGGCCGACACCCACCACGACGGGTTCGCCGGAAACCTCGCACGCGAGTTCGCCACCCGGACCGGGCGAACCGTCACCTGGCAGGTTGTCGGGCAACACGGTGCCACCGCCCGCCGCATCCGGTACCGCCTGCTACCCCGACTCGGAACAGGATTCGACGTCGCCGTGCTACTGGCGGGCGTCAACGACGTACTCAGCCGGCGCACCCCCGCGCAGTGGGGCGACGATCTCGCCGGCATCGTCGATGACCTCGCAAGCCGGGCTGGGCGTGTCGCGGTGACCGGCACCCCGCCCTTTGACGCGTTCCCGGCGCTGCCGACCACGCTGGGCCGTTACCTCGCCAAGCGCGCTGACGGGTTCAACGACGTATCCCGGCGAGTGTGTGCCGGTCACCCCCGGGCGACGTGGATCGACTCGACCGGCACCCTGCCGATGGGCCCGGACTTCTTTGCCCGGGACCGCTTCCACCCGTCGTCCTTCGGTTACGGCAGTTGGGCCAAGGCTGTGGCAGCAACCCTCACGGCCTGAGCTTGTCCGATGAGGTGCATCAATCAGCGACGGCGATCGGTTGCCGACGCGGGCGCCGAATTCCATTCCGAAAGGCAGGGGGACCACGGTGGACGTTTTCGGGTCGGTGGCCGATCTGTACGAGGCGGTGCGGCCCGGTTATCCGCCCGCTCTCGCTGGGGCGATCGTGGCGCACCACGGTGGCGTCCCGACGTCGGTGGTCGAAGTCGGCGCCGGGTCCGGCAAGGGCACGGAGGTCCTCGCCCGCATCGGCGCCCCGTTGACCTGCATCGAGCCGGACCCCGCTATGGCGGCGGTGCTGGCCGGCAAGTTCCCGCGGGCGCGGATCCACCCGGGCACATTCGAGCAGTGGTCGCCGCCGGTCGGCGGGGTCGGGGTGGTGGCGTGCGCCATGGCCTGGCACTGGCTGGACCCGGCGTCGCGCAATGCCCGCGCGCGGCAGGCACTGGCGCCGGGTGGAACGCTCGCGGTGTTCGGGCACCGGTACGACTACGCCGATGCGACCCACGCGGCCGCGGTCCGAGCCGCGCTGGACGCCCTCGACCCCACCGCGCGGGAACGCCCCGTGGATTGGGCGTACGACGACGTGGTCGCCAGCGACCAGTTCACCGACGTCCGGATCCAGATGTTCCGGCGCCCCCTGCCTTTGGACAAGGCCCACTACCTCGGGCTGGTGCGAACCTTCGGACCGTTCCTCACCCGCCCCCCGGACCTGCAACGCCGCGGGCTGGCCGCCCT
>DASVVF010000997.1:0-1897 GCA_036386695.1 Catenuloplanes sp.
GCGCGGGCGGGAGCCGGTGCCGGCGCATCAGGTCCCCACCCGCCGGGTCGCACTCCACCAGCACCGCGCCGGCCTCGGCCGGGAAGGCGGCGGCCAGACCCAGCGCGGTCGTGGTCGCGCCGGGGCGGCCCTTGACGTAGCACACCGTTAGCAACGCCATGTCAGTCTCCCGCCGGGGCGGTCTGCATCAACACCACACCGCCAGCCGGAGCGCCGGCCAGCCGAGCCCCGTCGGAGGCGTCCAACAGCAGGGTGATGACGGTGGCGCCCTGACCATCCCCGGCCAGATCAACGCCCAGGACTACGGCAGCGAGCCGTGTCGGCGTGGCAGCGCTGCCCGTCTTGCCCTGCTGGCCGCCCTCGTTGGTCGGGACGGTCGAGATGAACGCCGCGACCTTCGCCCCGGTGGTCAGCCCTTGCGGGTACTGCCCCGGCTTGAGCGCCAGCGAGGCCGTCACCTTGCCCGCCGGGGGGAACGCCGCCTCCCCGACGTGCGCGCGGGTCAGCAACGTGCCCGGCAGCAGCGGCACCACCGCCGTACGGCCAACCACCTCATCGGCCTGCGCCGCAGGCATGAGCTGCACACCGGAGTCCTGCGCCGCCGACACCTGCGTGAGGTCCGCCGCCGTGATCGCCTGCCCGGCCGCCACCGACCGCGCCACCGCGAGCACCTGCACCCGGTCACCCAGGCGCACCGCCCCATAGGCGTAGGCCAGCACGCACACGATGACCAACAACCCGCCAAACGCCACGAACGGCATCCGCCGCCGTCGCCGAGCCGCCCGCCACGGCCCCCGCCCCGCACGCGGCGCGGCGACCGTCGGACGATCTTCGAACTCTGTTTTTGGGCGCACGGAACCCAGCGCCATGACTCTGCCCTCCTCGAAACGGCGCCTGGACCGCGCCCGATCGCTACGGCCTGACGACCGCTTGAGACTCCTGAACTCGCACCTGAACCGAGCCGGTCGTGGTCAACCCCGGCACCGTCCCGGACTGACCAGCGCCAGCCCAGGTCACCTCCCACGTGATCGTCACCGCCGCCGTGTACGCCCCGCCGGACGCGCCGGCAGAGGACCGCCGGTAGGTGTGACCGCAGTCCGGCGACGCCTTCTCAGGGTCGGTGCCGCGCGTCCACGCCGTACCCGGACCCGCGCACTGCACCGTCTTCCCGTCACCCATCGCCCAACTCGCCGCGACCGGCCGCGCGGTCGCCGTCACCGAGACCGCCCCGGCCGTCGCCGTCGCAGACTGCGACTTCCACGACGAGCGGTCCAACGCCAGCCACACCGGCAGGCCAACGAGCTGCTCACCCGGCGGGTTGAGCCGGATCACCACGCCAGGGAGATTCAGCCTGGAACGCGCCTCCCGCGCCAGCACCTCGGGCGAGATCACCGGCGGGGCGCCAGCCATCCACACCGGCCCGCCAAGCCCTGTGGTGGCGGCCCCATCGGTGCCGTAGCACGTCTTTTGATACCACCCGCCCGCACCTGACGGCTGGCCACCGAGCGCCTCGATCGTCGAGGGCGACGGGTCGGTTGGCTTGTAGTAGCAACCGTCCGCACCCGCCCACGCGCCGTCGCGCTCGCACGGAATCTCCTTGCCGCTGGGGTTGCGGCACTTGCCGTCACCGCCTCTACCACCGCCACCATTGGTGTTGGGGGTCCCCCCGTTCTGGCCACCGGTACCGGCGTTGACGTCGCACCCGGGCTTGGTGCTCCCCGGATCGCACTGGACACCACCTGTTGGATCACCCGCCATTGCGGGTGACGACCAGAGGCCCACACCAATGAGGCCGGCAAGGAGGATGAGGACCAACGCGCATCGCCGGGTCAGCATGTCCCCGACCTCTCAAGGGTGAAGGCACTGACCTTCCAGGTTCCGTCTGCTTGCTTGGTGA
>DASVVF010000998.1:0-9471 GCA_036386695.1 Catenuloplanes sp.
GGAGACGTCCAGCCCGAGCTCCCGGACCCGACGGTTGATCTCCTCGGGGTTGCCGAGCAGGGTCAGGTCGGCAACCCCGCGCCGGATCAGGATCTCCGCCGCCCGCAGGATCCGCTCGTCGGTGCCCTCCGGCAGCACCAGGTGGCGGCGGTTGGCCCGGGCCCGGTCGATCAGGGCGTTCTCGAACATCAGCGGGGTCACCCGCGCCGAGCGGGTGACGTCGAGCCGGCGGGACAGCTCCTCGGTGTCCACTCCCGACTCGAACGCGCCGAGCGCCGCCTGCACCTTGCGCGGGCTGCTCATGCTGAGCCGCCCGGTGATGCGGCTGGCGGCGGCGATCGTGTCGTAGCTGTCGGTCTCGGCCACCAGGACGGCCAGGCCGGTGTTGAGCCGCTCCACCACCCGCATCGCCCGGGGATCGGGGTGCTCGCCCAGGGTGAGCACCACCCCGGCGAGCGAGACGTTGCCGGCGGTGTGCGCGGCGCAGGCGGCGACCAGCAGGTCCGCCCGGTCGCCCGGGGTGATCATCAGGCTGCCGTCGGTCAGGTGGTCGAGCAGCACCGGGACGTGGGCGGCGCCGACGACGAAGTGCAGCACGTCGCGGTCGAGCGCGCTCGCCTCGCCGGTCAGCACGGTGGCGTCCAGCGCCGTGGCGACCTCCGCGACGGTCGGGGCGGCGACCACCGGCAGCTCGGGGATGACGTACACCGGCACGGCCGCGTCCAGTTCCGGCGCCGGCGTGCCGGGCGGCACCCGGTTCGCGATCACCGCCAGCACCGTCGCGCCCAGCTCGGCAAGGCTGTGGTACGCCGTCCGCGCCGCCGTCGCGACCGCGTTGTGCCGGCCGTCCACCACGGCCACCACCACGCTGCTGAACTCGGTGGCCAGCCGGGCGTTGAAGGCCAGTTCCCGGGGCAGCCCGCCCGGGCCGGCGTCCCCGCCGTCGGCGAAGTCGCTGCCCACGACCACCACGGCCGCGCAGCGGCGCTCCACCTCCCGGTACCGCTCGACGATCCGGGAGATCAGCTCCTCGCGACGCCCGTCGGCCACCATGGCGGCGGCCTCGGCGGCGGTGACACCGTACGAGTCGGCGTACGGGGCGCTCACCGGGTACCGGGAGGTCAGCAGGCGCAGGATCGGGTCGGGCGCACCGGCCGGCACCAGCGGTCGGAAGACCCCTAGCCGGGCCACCTGCCGGGACAGCAGCTCGGCCAGGCCCAGGGCGATCGTCGACTTGCCGCCGCTCGGGCCGAGCCCGGCGATGTAGACACTGCGCGCCACGGGATCAACGTACCGGGCGCCCCGTCCGTTCCCCCCGGCAACCCAGGACGGTAACGCGCCCCCATGATCGCTGACTGCGGACGTCTACCGTCGTCCCCACGACGGAAGGCCGCCACGGTCAGCGATCATGAAGTCGGCGGCGACGAGGACGGGCCCGAGCGGACGCCTCAGTCGTCGTCCGGGTCGTCGAGGCGGGCGAGCCAGGTGGCGAAGCGTTCGACGGGGGTCTCGAACTCCGGGTTCAGGTCGACGAAATCGCGCAGCCGGGTGGCCAGCCACTCGACGGAGACCATCTCGTCACCCCGGCGCTCGACGAGTTCCTCGATGCCGCGGTCGGTGAAGTACATCGGCGCTGCTTTCGGTTCGGGGTGGGGACGGCGATGGGGAACTGGGGACGGCGATGGGGGAACGTGGTGCCGGGGTGCGCCGCGGTCGGCGTACCCCGGCACCATCGTCGGTGCTCGGGACCGTCAGGGGCGGGGTAGCGCGGCCTCCACCAGGGCGGCCTGCTCGGCGTCGTGCAGCTTGGCCGAGCCGCCGGCCGGGGCGGCGGCCGCCGGGCGGGAGATCCGCCGCAGCCGTACGCCGTCGAGGTGTTCCAGCAGGTTCAGCGCCACGAACGACCAGGCACCCTGGTTGGCCGGCTCCTCCTGGACCCAGGCGAAGTCCTCCGCGTTCGGGTACGTGGCGAGCGCCGCCCGCAGTTCCTCGACGGGCAGCGGGTAGAGCTGCTCCATCCGCAGGATCGCGGTGTCGTCGATGCCCCGGTCGGCGCGGGCGGCCAGCAGGTCGTAGTAGACCTTGCCGGAGCAGAGCAGGACCCGCTTGACCGCCTCCGGGCGCAACGCCTTGCCCGCCAGCCCGTCGTCGTGCAGAACCGGTTGGAAGGTACCGCTGGTGAACGCCTCGACCGGGGAGACGGCCTGCCGGTGCCGCAGCAGGGACTTCGGCGTGAAGACCACCAGCGGCTTGCGCTTGCTGGACAGCGCCTGGCGGCGCAGCAGGTGGAAGTAGCTGGCCGGGGTGGTCGGGTTGGCCACCCGCATGTTGTCCTCGGCGCACATCTGCAGGAACCGCTCCGGCCGTCCGGAGGTGTGGTCGGGGCCCTGACCCTCGTGCCCGTGCGGCAGCAGCAGCACCAGCGACGACTGCTGGCCCCACTTCACCTCGCCGGAGCTGATGAACTCGTCCACGATGGACTGGGCGCCGTTGGCGAAGTCGCCGAACTGGGCCTCCCAGACGACCAGCGCCTCGGGGTTCTCGACCGAGTAGCCGTACTCGAAGCCCATCGCCGCGTACTCGCTGAGCAGTGAGTCGTGGGCGAAGAACCGCGCGGACCCGCCTGCCATCGTCGACACCGGGAGAAAGTCCGTGCCGGTACGCGAGTCGACCACGGCGGCGTGCCGCTGCACGAAGGTGCCCCGGCGGGAGTCCTGCCCGGCCAGGCGCACCGTGACGCCCTGCGCCAGGACGGAGCCGAAGGCGATGATCTCGCCGAAGCCCCAGTCGATGCCGCCCTCGACGGCCATCTTGGCGCGCCGCTCCAGCAGTTGCTGCACCCGCTTGTGCGGGGTGAAGCCCGCCGGCAGGTCGACGTGCGCCTGGCCGGCCGCCTGGATGACGCCGGCGTCGATCGCGGTGTCCACCTCGGGCTCGGGCTCCGGCTGGCGGCTGCGGCCGGTGCGGGCCCCGGAACCGCCGACGGCGTCGCGGGTGGCCTTGAAGACCTGTTCCAGCTGCTGCTGGTAGTCGCGCAGCTGCTCCTGGGCGTCGGTCACGGTGATGTCACCCCGGCCGATCAGCTCCTCGGTGTAGAGCTTGCGGACGCTGCGCTTGGTGTCGATCATCGCGTACATCAGCGGGTTGGTCATCGACGGGTCGTCGCCCTCGTTGTGCCCACGCCGCCGGTAGCAGACCAGGTCGATCACGACGTCCTTGTTGAACGCCTGGCGGTACTCGAAGGCCAGCCGGGCCACCCGGACGACGGCTTCGGGGTCGTCGCCGTTCACGTGGAAGATCGGCGCCTGGATCATCCGGGCGACGTCGGTGCTGTACAGCGAGGAGCGGCTGTACTCCGGGGCGGTGGTGAAGCCGACCTGGTTGTTCACCACCACGTGTACCGAACCGCCGGTGCGGTAGCCGCGCAGCTGGGACAGGTTCAGGGTCTCCGCGACCACCCCCTGCCCGGCGAACGCGGCGTCGCCGTGCACCAGCACCGGCAGCACCGTGTAGCCGGTCAGGCCCAGGTCCAGCCGGTCCTGCTTGGCCCGGACGATCCCTTCCAGCACCGGGTCGACCGCCTCCAGGTGCGACGGGTTGGCGACCACGCTGACGGTGGTGGCGAACTCCCCGTCCGGGGTGGTGAACTTGCCGGTCTGCCCCAGGTGGTACTTCACGTCGCCGGAGCCGTGTGCCGACTTCGGGTCCATCTGGCCCTCGAACTCGGAGAAGATCTTCTCGTACGGCTTCCCGACGATGTTGGCCAGCACGTTGAGCCGACCCCGGTGGGCCATCCCGATGACCACCTCGTCGAGCTGCGCCTCGGCCGAGGCCTGCAGGATCTCGTCGAGCAGCGGGATCGCCGACTCGGCCCCCTCCAGCGAGAACCGCTTCTGCCCGACGTACTTGGTCTGCAGGAACGTCTCGAACGCCTCGGCGGCGTTGAGCCGGTTGAGGACGTGCTTCTGCTCCTCGGTGTCGAGCTTGGTGTACTTGCGCTCGATCCGGTCCTGGATCCAGCGCCGCTCCTCCGGGTCCTGGATGTGCATGTACTCGATGCCGACCCGGCGGCAGTAGGTGTCGCGCAGGACGCCGAGGACCTCGCGCAGCTTCATCTTCTGCTTGCCGGCGAAACCCCCCACCGGGAACATCCGGTCCAGGTCCCACAGGGTCAGCCCGTGCTGCAGGACGTCCAGGTCGGGGTGCTTGCGGATCTTGAACTCAAGCGGATCGGTGTCGGCCATCAGGTGCCCGCGCACCCGGTAGGCGTGGATCAACTCGATCACCCGGGCGGCCTTGTCGATCTGCCCCTCGGAGGTCCGGGCGACGTCGCGCACCCAGCGCACCGGCTCGTACGGGATCCGCAGCGCGGTGAAGATCTCGTCGTAGAAGCCGTGCTCGCCGAGCACCAACTCGTGGATCACCTTGAGGAACTCGCCGGACTGCGCGCCCTGGATGATCCGGTGGTCGTACGTGCTGGTCAGCGAGATGATCTTGCTGACGCCCAGGTCGGCCAGGGTCTCGTCGGACATCCCGGCGTACGGGGCGGGGAACTCCATGGCCCCGACGCCGATGATCGTGCCCTGCCCGGCCATCAGCCGGGGGATCGAGTGCACCGTGCCGATGCCGCCCGGGTTGGTCAGCGAGATGGTCGTGCCGTTGTAGTCGTCCATGGTCAGCTCGTTGCGCCGGGCCCGCCGGATGACGTCCTCGTACGCCTGCCAGAACTGCCGGAAGTCCATCTGCTCGCACGCCTTGATGGACGGCACCACCAGGTTGCGGGTGCCGTCCGGCTTGGTCAGGTCGATCGCGATGCCCAGGTTGACGTGCTGGGGCTTGAGGATCGCCGGCTTGCCGTCCACCTCGGTGAACGAGTTGTTCATCTCCGGGTGCTCGGCCAGCGCCCGGACCAGCGCGTACCCCACCAGGTGGGTGAAGCTGACCTTGCCGCCGCGACCCCGGGCGAGATGGTTGTTGATCACGATCCGGTTGTCGACGAGGAGCTTCGCCGGCACGGCCCGCACGCTGGTGGCGGTCGGCACCTGCAGTGAGGTCTCCATGTTCTGCACGATCCGGGCGGCCACCCCGCGCAGTCCGGTGACCTTGGCGCCCTGGCCGTCGGCCGCCGCGCGGCCGGCCGGCGCGGTGGCCTTGGGCTTCGCCGGGGTGCTGGCCGCCGGTGCCGGTGCCGGTGGCGCGGCCGCCGGGGCGGCCTTCGGCGGGTCGGCCGGGGCGGCCGGCGGCTCCACGACCGGGGCGGATGCCTGGGCGGCCGGGGCGTCGGTGCCGGCGCGGGCCGCCGTGGCGGTGGCGTTCGCGGCGGTCGCCTCACCCGGTGTGGCGATCGAGGGCGCTTCGGTCACCGGCTTGTAGTCGGCGAAGAAGTCGTGCCAGGCGGGGTCCACGCTGGTCGGATCGGCGAGGTACCGGTGGTACATCTCTTCGACGATCCACTCGTTCGGACCGAAACCCGCCAGCGGGTTGTCCTGCGAAGTCTGCTGGGTCGACACGGCGGTATCGCCTCTTTCACGCGGATTGCCGTACCACACGGTGGTGGTACCGGCGACGTTTGTCGCCACACGGGCTGAAGTCAGAAGACGGCACCAAGGCTACGCCGCGCGGACGCGAACGACCGCACCGACGTCCGGTCGTGTGTGGTTTCACAGCATCCGGCCGGATCGGCCGGGATGCGGCCCCCACCCGTCAGGAGATGTCCCGCCGGCGGACGATCATGGTGCCGATGAGGCCGGTGACCACGGCGTACCCGGTCAGCACGACGGCGCCGGCCCACTGCGGCGGGTTGCCCGGCAACGCCGTGCCGCTCACCATCAGCTCCGAGGCCAGCGACGGTACGAACAGCTGGAGGTTGTTGATCCAGTCCCCGAACCGGGTCGCCACCGTGCTGAAGAAGATCGCGGCCCCGATCCAACCGGCGAAGTACGCCACGATGGCGGTGACGGTGGCCCCGATCTGGCTGCGGATCAGGACGCCGACCCCCACCCCGAAGATCGACCACAGCAGGTAGGCCAGCCCGTTGAGGACGATCGACCGCCAGACCGCGCCGTCGCCGAGCTGCGTACCGACGTCCAGGCTGCCCAGGATCACCGGTACGAGCGCCAGGTTCAACGCGGTGGTGAGCAGCCAGAAGAGCCCGCCGAGCACGGCCGCCACGGCCAGCTTGGCCACGATCACCGCGCTGCGGTGCGGGCTCGTCAGGAAGGTCGTCGTCGCGGTCTGGTGGAAGAACTCGTTGGTCACCACGATGATCCCGAGCAGCATCACGATCAGCACCCCGAAGCGCTGTCCGGTGGTGTAGAGGTTCGCCGCGATGTTGACCACCTCGCTGGCGGCCCGCAGCTGTTCGACGTCCTGGCCCTGCTCCTGGGCCGCGCCGAGCTGCTCGGGATTACGCAGGAGTTCGACGCTTATCAGGTAGTTGACGAGCATGGTCAGCCCCCACAGCGGCAGGGCAACCAGAGCGAAGATCCACCACGTGTTGGTCGTACGGATCTTGAGGAGCTCGGCCCGGATCAGGTTCATCGGATGTCCGCCTTTCCGGCCGTGAGCTCAAGGAAGACCTGTTCCAGGTCGGGCTGCGCCGCGCTCAACTCGTGCAACTCCACCGCCGCGCCCAGCGCGGCCCGGCCGACGGTCGGGGCGTCGACACCGGTCACCAGCAACGCGCCGTCGCCGTTCGTGGTGACCGTCGCGTTCAGCGCCCGCAGTGCGGCGGTCAGCTCCTCGGCCTGCGGGGTGCGCACCCGCACCTGGCCGACCCGGGAGATCGAGCCCAGCACCTCGGCGACCGTGCCCTGCCGGACCAGCCGGCCGGCCGCGATGATCACCACGTCGTCGGCGAGCAGTTGCATCTCCGAGAGCAGGTGGCTGGAGACCAGGACCGTTCGGCCCTCGGCGGCCAACGCCCGCAGGAAACCGCGCATCCACCGGATGCCTTCCGGGTCCAGGCCGTTGGCCGGCTCGTCCAGGATCAGCACCCGGGGGTCGCCGAGCATCGCGGCCGCGATGGCCAGCCGTTGACGCATACCCAGGGAGTAACCCTTGAACTTACGGTTCGCCGCCGGGGTCAGCCCCACCATCGCCAGCGTCTCGTCCGCCCGCCCGCGGGGCAGTCCGGCCGCCGCGCAGATCACCCGTAGGTGGTTGACGCCGGTGCGACCCTTGTGGGCGCTCGACGCCTCCAGTACCGCGCCCACCTCGGTGACCGGATGCGTCAGGTCCGCGTACCGCCGCCCGTCGATGGTGGCGGTCCCGGCGGTCGGCGTCACCAGGTTGAGCAGCATCCGCAAGGTGGTGGTCTTGCCGGCCCCGTTGGGTCCGAGGAAGCCGGTGACCCGGCCCGGTTGGACGGTGAAGGACAGGTTGTCGACCGCTCTCACGCTGCCGTAGACCTTGGTGAGGTTGGCGACGACGATCTGCCCGCCGTGCGCCGGTCGGTCCGGCTGGGCGTAGGACATTGCACTCCATCCCGGTGCGTGGACGCCGTGTCAGCCGCGGCCGGTGCCGCGGCGGCGGGCTGACGGCGCATGGTGGACCGGCGTGCCCGCCTGACACGCTGCCACAGGCCGTCAACCCCGCATTGACCGGGGACCGACGCACCGCGCCGGAGGTCCCGCCGTGCGCCCGCCCTCGCCGCCCGCCCGCGCCCCACGGCCCGCCCCGGCACCCCATCACCCGCCTGCGCCCCACGGCCCGCCCCGGCACCCCATCACCCGCCTGCGCCCCATGGCCCGCCCCGGCACCCCATCACCCGCCTGCGCCCCATGGCCCGCCCCGGCACCCCATCACCCGCCTGCGCCCCATGGCCTGCCCGTCACCCCATGGCCCGCCCGCCGCGCCGCCACAACGCCGTGCGGCGGCGGCCGGCGGTGGGCAGCATCGCGATGTATCGCGTTACCCTCGACCCGATCCGGGGTAGCCGTTGGCCGGGCGGGCGGTCGACAAGCTCGGAGGTGCGCATGGCGGTAACCGGCGTCGACATCGCGAAACGGGCCCGAGGCGCGGCCGTCAATCCGGTGCCGGGCACGGTGGCCGTCAGATGAGCGCCGTCTTCGGCCACGGCCGGCTCCGGCTCTACCTGCTGCGCCTGCTCGACGACGGCCCCCGGCACGGGTACGAGCTGATCCGGCTGCTGGAACAGCGGTTCCACGGCCGGTACGCGCCCAGCGCCGGCACCGTCTACCCGCGTCTGCAACGGCTGGACGCGGCCGGGCTGGTCCGGCACACCGCCGCCGGTGGACGCAAGGTCTACGAGATCACCGAAGCCGGGAAGGCGGAGCTGCGCCAACGAAGGGCGGAGCTGGCCACGTTGGAAGCCGACATCACCGCCTCCGTACGCCGCCTAGCCGCCCCCGCCGAGGTGGCCGCCCCCGCCGAGGTGGCCGCCCCCGCCGACGTGGCCCGCTCCGCCGAGGTGGCCGATCCGGGGGCGCGACCCGGCGCGCCGGCCGCCGGTCGTCAGCTGGCGGCGGAGCTGCGGGCGGCGACCAGAGGGAGCCGGGCCGGTCGCGGCCGTGGGTGGACCCCGCCGTGGTCCGATCCGCCGCCCCGGTCGGATCCGCCGCCCCGGTCCGGCCCGCCGCTCTGGTCCGGCCCGCCGCTCTGGTCCGGGCCCGCCGGACCGGCGCCGGACGGGCCGGCCACCCCGGACGGGCCGGCCACCCCGGACCGGGTGGCCGGGCTCGACCCGGTGGCCGCGTCGGACGGGGCCACCGTGCTGGAGCGTCGGTTGGCCGCCTTCACGGCGGACGTCCGCGGGCTGGTTGGTGGCGTTCGCCTGAGCGCGGCCCAGCTCCAGGCGGCCGCGGCCGAACTCGACGCCGCCCGCGAGCGGCTGCGCCGGGTGCTGGGCGACTGATGCCACGCACAGCGTATTTTCAGGCTTCGCCCAGGCGCGGCCCAGCCGCCGGGGCCATGATGAGAGGCATGGCCGCCGTGCAGACTTCGGGAAAGCAGACCGAGGCGAAGCTCCTCGTGGTGGAGGACGACCCGAACATTCTTGAGCTGCTCTCCGCCAGCCTGCGCTTCGCCGGCTTCGACGTGTCCACCGCGACCAGCGGCAGCGCCGCCGTGAACGCGGCCAAGGACGGTCAGCCGGACCTCGTCGTGCTGGACGTGATGCTGCCCGACCTCGACGGCTTCGAGGTGATCCGGCTGCTGCGCGAGGGCGGCACCCGTACTCCGGTGGTCTTCCTGACCGCCCGGGACGGCACCGACGACAAGATCCGCGGGCTGACCCTGGGTGGCGATGACTACGTCACCAAGCCGTTCAGCCTTGAGGAGTTGACCGCCCGGATCCGCGCGGTGCTGCGCCGCACGACGACCGGCGACGACGCCCCGTCCCGCCTGGTCTTCGCCGACCTCGAGCTCGACGAGGAGACGCACGAGGTCTACCGGGCGGGCCAGCGCGTACAGCTCTCGCCGACCGAGTTCAAGCTGCTGCGCTACCTGATG
>DASVVF010000999.1:0-1500 GCA_036386695.1 Catenuloplanes sp.
CTGGGCGGCCCGCGGCGGCGCGCTCATGCGCCGGCTCCGGCCCGCACCGGACCGTCGACGCCGGTGCCCACGTGGCCGGTGTCCAGGTGGGCGGTGTCCGCGTGGGCGGTGTCCGCGTGGGCGGTGGGCGGGGCGGTCGGCCCGGTGCGGCTCATCGGGCACCGACCCACGGGGTGGTCTCGTAGGCCACCAGGACCATGGAGGACACCGGCTTGTCGGTGCAGACGGCGCCGTTGAGCACCCAGTCCGGGTGGGTGAAGTAATCCTCCCGGCCTTCGACGAGGTCGGCCAGACTGGTCCGGATCGCGTTGACCACGAACTGCTCGCTGGTTCCCTCGTGTTCCACGAACAGCCCGCCGCCACCGTCCAGCCGCTCGACCCAGCCGACACCGGCCCAGGCCTGCTCGCCGACCTCGGTGGCCGACTGCTCGGCGTACACGCAGTAGAGCTTGTCGCCCCATTGGCCGACCGGAACCGGCGCCTTGCCGGTGGCGTCCACACTGGTGTTCGGCGGCAACACACTGGACAGTCGGACCAGGTTGTAGTGGCCCAGGTCCATCGCCACGAGGGCGTTGTGGAAGGCGGAGAGGGTGGTGTTCCCGGTCCCGGTCGCACAAACCACGGGCAGTTGGTCGTAAACGGCAGAGGTGGACACGTTGTCGGCTCCGATCGGCGTGCCGGTGTCGCACGGACACCAGCTTCTGGATCGCCGGGTCTGCCGGGGGCGCGGTATCCGGGAGGCGTGGTCGCCGGCCCAGATGACGTGGGCGCCGAGCGCCCACTCCGCGACCCCTCGTACGGGACCCGGACTCAGAGCGCTGGTTTCGCCTCTAGCTCCCCGTCAGGCCGTGGGCGACCATAATGCCTGACGGATCTCAGCTCGCTCATCGGATCGCCCTTGTGCGGTCCGACTCCATAAGCATGCCAGCGGAGTTGTCCGGAATCGTCCCCCTTTTGGGTCAGGGTCGACCGTCGGTCAGCGTGCGGAACCTGGTCGAAAACCGCTAAGGTCACCGCCCGATGACAGGCAGTGTTGATCACCTCGCACGCCGTCACACCCTGGTCGGCGGTGCCGGGCCGCCCAAGGGCGGGGTTGCCGCCCGGCTGGGTCAGTTCGCCGCCACCACCCGATTACGTCCGGACCGCCGCGCCTGGTCCAGAGCGGCGTCCGCGCGGGCCAGCAGGCCGGTGGCCAGCACGTCCGACCGGGCCACCGTGGTCAGACCCACGCTCACCGTGACCTGCAGCGCTCCCCGCCCGGTGGCAACCGGCGCGGCCGCCACCGTGGTACACATCCGTTCCGCCACGACACGGGCCGCCGCCGCCGGACCGTTGAGGATGGCCACGAACTCCGCGGTGCCGAACCGCCCGATGAAGTCATCGGCCCGGACGGCGCCGGCCAGGCGGCGGGCGACTTCGGCCAGGACCTGATCGCCGGTCGTCCGCCCGAGTGTGTCGATCACCTTCCGGAAATGGTCGATGTCGATCATGACGACGCTG
>DASVVF010001000.1:0-9388 GCA_036386695.1 Catenuloplanes sp.
GGACGTTCGTGGCCGACTCCGGCAGCAACGGGCTCGCCCTCACCCCGGACGGATCGACGATCCTGGCCGCCACCCAGGACCTGCGCAGTGTCTCGTCGTACCGGCTGTCGGACGGGCGCCGCGGCACCGTGGCGGCCGTCGACCCCCTCCGCCGCCGGTTCAACTCACCGAACGACCTCACCGTGCGCGCCGACGGCACCGTCTACTTCACGGACCCGTCGTTCCAGCGCGGCGCCCGGCCCGACGAGCAGCGCGGCCGCACCGGCGTCTACCGGGTCCGCGCCGGCGTGGTCAGCCTGGTCGACGACACCATCGTCCAGCCGAACGGCATCGTGCTCGCACCGGACGGCCGGACCCTCTACGTCGGCGGCAACGCCGCCAACACCGTCTTCGCGTACCCGGTGGCGGCCGACGGCAGCACCGGCACCCGCACCCGCTTCGCCACGCTACCCGGGCCGGACGGGGCGACGGTCGACTGCGCCGGCAACATCTACTGGGCGTCGTACAACGACGGCCGGGTGCATGTCTTCAGCCCGACCGGTCAGCGGCTCGGGACCATCTCCGCCGGTCGCAACACCACCAATGTGGCATTCGGCGGCGCGGACCGGCGCACCCTCTACGTCACCTCGGGTTCCCCGTCCAGCGGGGGCACGCCCGGCGACTTCGGCCTCTACAGCGTCCGGCTCAACGTGCCCGGCCACCCGTACTGACGGGGGGCACCGTCGGGGCCCGATCGGCCAGGCTCGAAGGCCGCGCTACGGCTCCCGATCCTGCCAGCGGCGCTGTTCAGCGCGTTCGTGGGCGGCGAAATCCTCCGCTTCCGCCGCGGCGGCAAGATGCTCGTCTGCCCGAGACGGATCCCGATCCGCCAACTGGCGCCGGGTCGCCGCCACCTCCTGCTCCGTCTGAGCGATATCCCCCGCGATCCGAGCCACGTCCTGCCGTAGGCGCTCAGCCCGCAGTGCCGCGGCTGGTGACTCCCCGGCCTGTTCGCCGTCGTCCGCCATCATCGCTCCACCCATCCAGAGGCACCGACCGTCCACCCACCATCCTGCCCGCTGGATCCGGCCGCGGCGAACAGACATGCCACGTCGGCCTGCCCCCGCCTGGTGTGGCTCTCCGGACCGCGGTGACACCCCGCCGTACGACCCCGGGGAATGCCCGGTCGAACAGTTGCGCGTTGAAAGGCCGGCGTCGGTCGACAGGTTCAACGGGTTTCCGCTCATGGTGCGACCGCACCGGACGATACAGCGGGTTACCACGGAACATGATGCGCCGGGGTCGCTACAACGGAAGGAAAGCCTGTGGCTGCCGTTCGACAGGACAATCGCACCATCCACCGGCTGTACCGGGTGACCGGCGCACTTCTGGCCCCACTCCTGCTGGTGGGCTCTGTCAATGCCGTGCCTTCGGACCGGGCGACGCCTGGCGGGGGTTGGAGCGGTCTGTGGCTGAATTCCGACCCTCCGGCGGCGGGCGGGACCAGCCTCAAGGACGTCCGGACGATCATCGGCGCCGACGTCGGCACGGCTGCCCGGCTCACCGGCGCGGGGGTCGGAGTTGCCATGATCGACACTGGGGTGGCGCCCGTGCCCGGCCTGCCGGCGAGCCAGCTCGTGAACGGGCCGGACCTGTCGTTCGAATCCCAGGCGCCGAACCTGCGCTACCTCGACACCTACGGACACGGCACCCACCTGGCCGGCATCATCGTCGGCAACGACACCGCCAGCGGCACCACCGGGCTCGCCCCCCAGGCGAAGCTGACGTCGCTGAAGCTCGGCACCGCCAACGGCGCCGTGGACGTCACCCAGGTCATCGCCGCCGTCGACTGGGTCGTCGCACACCGCAACGACGATCCGGCGAACCCCATCCGGGTCCTCAACCTGTCCTACGGCAGCGGTGGCACCCCGTACAACTGGAATGATCCGCTGGACTTCGCCGTGCAGCGGGCCTGGCTTTCCGGCATCGTGGTGGTCGCCGCCGTCGGCAACGACGGCAACGGGTCCCTGCGACTGGCCAACCCGGCGAGCGACCTGCGGGTGATCGGCGTCGCCGCCACGGCCACCAAGGGTACGGTCGCGACGGCCGACGACGAACTCTCCGCCTACAGCAACATGTCGACGGCGGAGAAGATCCCGGACCTGGTGGCGCCGGGTCAGTCGATCGCCTCGCTGCGGGTGCCCGGATCCAACATCGACAACGGCTACCCCGGCGCCCGGCAGGGTGAAACGCTCTTCCGCGGCACCGGCACCTCGCAGGCCGCCGCGGTGACCTCCGCCGCCGCCGCGCTGCTCCTGCAGGCCAAGCCCACACTCACCCCCGACCAGGTCAAAGATGTCCTGAAGCGCGGCACCCCGCTCACGCTCGGGCTAGGCGGCTCACGAAGGCTCCGGCAGATCAACGTCAACACCGCCCTGGGCCTCACCCCGACGACCACGACCCAGACCAGCCAGCTCGCCAGCTGGCAGGGCACCCTCGACGCCTCCCGGGGCAACAGCCGCCTCGTCAGCAACGGCGTGGCGCTCAGCGGACAGAAATCCCCGTTCGGAGCGTTCGACGGGCAGGCGTGGTGGAACGCGTCACTGAACCGCACATCCTGGCGGGGCGGCAAATGGATGGGCCGCCAACTCGCCGGGGACGGCTGGACCGGAACCTCGTTCGCGTCGAGGACCTGGGGCGCCGCCGCCTGGGCGGGGACACCGTGGGACGGCGCATCGTCGTCGTGGGTGGACCCGAGCTGGGCGGGCCGCTTCTGGTCGGGCCGGTTCTGGTCGGGCGACACCTGGAACGGTCGCTTCTGGTCGAGCGAGGACTGGGCCACCGCGTCCTGGGAATGACCGGCCGGTCAGGGCAGGGCGCGTCAAGCACCGCGATCCAACGTCAGGGGGTCGCCGGTCAGCAGACGGACTGGTCGATGTCGCCGGAGAGCTGACGCCGCGGTTCCGGTACGGCCTGCTCCAGCAGCTCCGTGAGGCGACGGTTCACACCGAGCTCCCCTGTAGATCGAGGTCGGCCAGATCGGGGTGGCGGCGCAGGGCGGTCAACGCCTTGGCCGTCTGACTCTTCACGGTGCCCACCGAGCAGCCCATCGCAGCGGCGGTGTCGGCCTCGGAGACGTCGTCGAAATACCGCAGTACGATGACCGCGCGTTGGCGTGGGGGCAGACTGCGAACGGCCGTCACCAGGACCAGCCCGAAGCTCGGCGTCAGTGGTGACCGGACCAGCGCTGTCGGGCACGATGGGGGTCGGCACCTCGCCGTGCCACCGCCGACGGCGCCAGTCGACCGACTTGTTGATCATGATGCGGCGGACATACGCATCGGCGCCCTCCCCGGCCGCGATGCGTGCCCAGTGCGGCCACGCGCGCACCAGGGCCGTCTGCACCAGGTCCTCTGCCGTCTGCCAGTCGCGGGTCAGCAGCCACGCGGTGCGCAGCAGCGGGCGCTGACGGTCGATCACGAATCGCCGGGAAGTCCTCTGTGGTGTCCAACGGGTCCCCCTTTGATTCCCCTACTGAATCAAACCGGCTGGACACCGCCGCAGGTTGCCGTCAAACGGCCGGACGGTTCAGCCGACCGGCCCACGGCACAGCCAGCCGGCGCCGCGGTGATCGCGGGAGAGGGGGGTCGCCGCCCTCGGTGCGCGACGCGTCAGCTCAGCGGTAGCGCGACCCGGCGGCCGAGGCCGAACTCGTCGGCCTCGTCGTCGGTGACCATGGCGAACGAACCCGGCGGCACCCGGTCGAGCAGCGCCACTCGCGACGCCGCCCGCAGCACGGCAGCCTCGTCGGTTCCGGTGAGGAAGAAGATGTAGGCGTTGCCGTCCTGTTCGCCGTCGTCGTAGTCCTGCGCCCCGTCGATCTCCACGTCGAGGGTTGCCAGGAAGTCCTCAACGTCGTCGATCCAGGGGTAGGGATACTCACCCGGCGCGACTCCGGGCGCGGGCAGCAGGGGAACATGGACCTCGACGACCAGTCTGGGCACCCCGACATGATCCCCTACCCGCAACGGCGCACCTTGCCCGGGCCGAACACCAGCGCGACTGGCCCGGGCACGATGGTCAGGCCCGGCGCCACTCGGACGATCAGGCCAGGTGAGCCGCGATTCTGAGCGCTAGGGTGGCTGTTCGTGAGTTGTTGTGTATGGCTCGAACCGGCAGAACCCTCCTCTCGGCGCGTGCTGCGCCTCAAGGCGGACAGTTGGCTGGACCGGCAGGCGGAGGCCCCCACGTGGTGCGGGCTCGCCGCCAACCCGGCGGCACCGACCCCGGTACTCCTGGCACTCCTGCGGGCGCGTCCGGAAGCCGTTCCGGCCGCGTTTCGACGCCGTGCGCTCCCCGACCGGGTGATCGGGGAGATGCTGCGCCACCCCTCCCCGCGGGTCCGCGCCGCACTGGCCGCCAACCAACGCGTCGAGCCTGCCGTCCGGCTCCGGCTGGCCGACGATCCCGACCGCAAGGTGGTCGACCGGTTGCGCGCGGACCGGAGCCTGCCGCTGCCCGATCGGCTCGTCCTGCGGGAACTGGACCGGCTCCACTGGCATTTCCTGCGCGGTCACCTCCTACCGCAGGAGTTGGTGGGCGAGGTCGTGTCGGTCGCGAAGGGGGACCGGCGCACGATAAGTGCGGCGCTGCGACATCCCGAGCCGGGTATCCGGCGGGCGCTGCTGAGCATCTTCGGACCCGCCGACAACAACGTCGACCACGAGGTCATCCAGACGCTGCTCCGGGACGGGTCCGTCGAGGTGCGGGCCGCGGCGGCCGAGCTGGCGGAAACCCTGGCGGCCCGGAATGCCCGCGAGACACAGCGAACCGATGTCCAGGGCAACGGCTACGACGTCCGCCACATCCTGTCCACGGGCCGACTTTCCCGGGCCCTGGTGGATGAGCTGGTCGTCGAGGCGGACCCGTACAACCTGGAGGAACTGGCGGTCAACCCCCGCGTGCCCCCCGACGTCGTGGCGCGCCTAGTCGGGCACCCGCACGCGCAGGTTCGGGCCCGGGTCGCCGAACGCCCGGATCTGACCGCGACCCAGCTGGCCCGGCTCGCCACCGATCCGGAGGCGGCCGTGCGCACGGCCGTGTCCGTCCACCCCGGACTGACAGAGGACCAGCGAACCGACATCGACATCGACGTGAGCACGGCACCGGGCAGCGGGCGTTTCGGATACGCCGGCGACGATCCACCCCCGCACCCGGTAGAGCACAGCGCGGCCTGGGCCCGCTCGGTCAACCCGCTGCTGCGGCGGCGCGCTGCCGGCGATCCCCGCCTCCCGGCCGACGCGGTCGCCCTGCTCGCCGACGACCCTGATCCGGGCGTGCGTCTCCTGCTCGCGCACCATCACCCGGACGCCCCGCCGGCGCTGTTGCTGCGCGCCTTTCGTGAGGACACGGACTGCTGGCGGGGGCGACTGCCACTCCTGCCCAACTTCCCGGTCGCAGGTCTGTCCCGGCTCTCCGATGACCCCGATCCGGCCGTGCGCAGGCTCGTCGCCCTCGATCCACAGGCTCCGCCGGATCTCATCGACCAGCTCGCCGCGGACCCGGACGTTTCGGTACGGCAGACGATGGCCGCCTGCCCCAGGCTGCCCGTGGACCGGCTCACCGCCCTGCTCGACCACCCGGAACTGGCCGAACCGGCCGCCGCGAACCCGGCCGTACCCGAGTCGCGGATGTTGGACCTGCTCGGCCACAGCTCGGACCTGAGGGACTTCGGTGGCCGCCGGCCGGCCACCGACACCGACACCGACACCGACACCGACACCGACTGAGCCAGCATCGGCTGGTGTGCCGACGCGGCGGGTGGGTATTCGGGGGCGCGAACGCAGCCGCGGGGAACAGTGATCGGGAGAAGGCTTGGGCTGATGGGCGAGCAGGCGATGGTGTTCGCGCCGGTGCCGCGGTTGACGGTCACCGTGGAACAGTTCGACGGCCGTGCGGAGTTGCACCTGCACGCCGGCGGGCAGGGGGTCTGGGAAGCGCGGATGCTGCGGGTCCTGGGCGTCCCGGTCACCCTGTGCGCGACGGTGGGCGGGGAGACCGGTGGGGTGCTGGAAGACCTGATCGCCGGGGAGGACATGACGCTGCGGGCGGTCCACCGGCAGAACAGCTCCGGCTGGTACGTGCACCACCGGCGTGGCGACGACCGTGCGGAGGTGGCCGACTCACCGGGTGAGCCGCTGACCCGCCACGAACTCGACGAGTTGTACGGTCTGACGCTGGTCGAAGGGCTGCGCTCGGCGATCAGCGTGTTGAGCGGACCGATGGACCCTGGTCTGGTGCCGGCGCAGCTGTACCAACGGTTGGCCGCCGACCTGACCGCCAACGGCTCCCGGGTGGTCGCCGACCTGTCGGGTGAGTATCTGGCCGCGGTGCTGGCCGGCGGGGTGCACGTGGTCAAGCTGAGCCACTCCGAGGCCATCGAGGGCGGTTGGGCCGACGGCGACGGTGTCGAAGCGCTGGTGAAGGCCATGCGTCGCCTGCACGACGAGGGCGCCGACGCTGTCGTGGTCAGTCGGGCGGGCGACCCGGCGCTGGCGCTGCTGGACGAGCAGGTGTTCACCGTCGAGGTTCCGCCGCTGCAGGTCGTCGAGCACCGCGGCGCCGGTGACTCGATGACCGCCGGGATCGCCGCGGTCCTGGCCCGCGGCGGTGACCTGCAGCAGGCTGTGCGTACGGGGGCGGCGGTCGGGGCGGTCAACGTCACCCGCCACGGTCTGGGCAGCGGGCAGGCCGACGTGATCACCGAGATCGCCGGCCGGGTCCGGCTCACAGCGCTGCGATAGCCGAAGGGGAGTCCCCATGCGCGTGTTGATCACCAACGACGACGGCATCGCCGCGCCCGGTCTACGTGCGCTGGCGGCTGCGGTCGCCGCGGCCGGGCACGAGGTCGTCGTCGCCGCGCCGCTGACCGAGGCGAGCGGCAGCAGCGCCGCCCTGACCGTCGTCGCCGACGACGGCCGGGTGGTCGTCGAGCCCCGGGAGCTGCCGGGCCTGACCGGCGTCACGGCGTACGGGGTTGGCGCGTCGCCGGCGTACATCGCCCTGCTCGGTGTGCTGGAAGCGTTCGGACCGGCCCCGGAGGTCGTGGTGTCGGGCATCAACCGCGGTGCCAACGCCGGCCATGCCGTGTTGCACTCCGGCACGGTCGGGGCGGCGTTCACCGCCGCGAACAACGGCCGCCGCGCGCTGGCTGTCTCGCTCGACGTGCTCTCACCGGCCGTGGCGGCGGCGGCCACCGGCGGGGCGGCGATCGCCGCGCTGGACACCGTCGACGACGAGGCCCGGCACTGGATCACCGCGGCGGCGATCGCCCCGCACCTGTTGCCCACTCTCGCGGGGACACCGTCCGGCACGGTGCTCAACCTGAACGTGCCGGACGTGCCGGCGCAAGGGCTACGTGGGCTGCGGCGGAGCACCCTGGCCGGGTTCGGACAGGTCCAGGTCGCCATCGCCGAAGCCGGTGCGGGCTTCGTACGTACCTCGGTGCTGGAGAACGAGGCGGAGTTGCAGCCCGGCACCGACCTGGCCGACCTGGCCGAGGGGTACGCCACCCTCACCCCCCTCTACGGCGTCCGCGACGCCGGTGAGGTCGAGGTCGTCCTCTCCCTTCCGGACACGTTCGCCGACCCGGCACCCACCAGCCGTTGAGAATCCGGCAGCTCGGACGCGCCGCCCACCCACCCTGCCGCAGACCGGTGGGTCAGGCCGGGTCGGTCCGGGTGAGCAGCGCGGCGTAGTAGGGCTTCATCGCCGGGTAGTAGTCGTCGAAACTCGGCGTGGGCAGGCCGTCGCGCGCCGCCACCAGCATGTCCAGGTAATACTCCCAGCCAGGACCCATCTCGCCGATCTCGCCGGTGCTGTCGAGGTGGTGCACGAGCCGCAGCTCGGTCTCACCGTCGGCGTGCGACAGCAGCAGCTCGATCCGCCAGCTGCCGGACTCGTCGACCATCGACAGAGCCAGCCGCCGTGGCGGTTCGCACGCGTCGATCCGCACGTCGAGCCACGGCGCCTGGTCCTCGTAGGCCATCTGCATTTTGATCATGTGGCCGGGGGCGGCATCGCCTTCCCACGCTCCGAACCACCGGGCGGTGCGGTCGCTTTCGGTCACGCTGGCCCACACGTCCTCGATGGGTGCCCGGAACGTGCGGCCGAGGATGAGGTCGTGGCCGTCAGCGGTCGGGAAGAGTCGGCCAGTGGGTGGACTGATCATGCTGTGTTCTCCTGTCGTTGATCCGTCGCGCCGCGCCGGCGGCGCTCGCGACGGGTGCGATAGACCTCGGTCTCCAGCGCGTCGAGGCGACGCTCCCAGCCGGCGGTCCGGGCGGGCCGGTCGAACTGGTCGAGCCACTCGATCAGGTCGGCGAATCCCGACGGGTCCAGCTCGTAGAAGCGTTGCCGGCCGACGAGCGTGTCGCGGACCAGGCCGCTTCCCCGGAGCACCCGCAGATGCCGGCTCACCGCAGGCCGGCTGATCATGAACCGGTCGGCGATCTCTCCCGCGGGCAGCCGCTGCCCACGCAGCATCACCAGGATGTCCCGCCGCACCGGGTCGGCGATCGCCGCCGCCACCTCGTCCACCCGGGAAGCGTAACCATCAGGTTACGCGTTAGGCAAGGCCGGCGCCGGGCAATCGGACGGCCCAGGAACGCGTCATCGTGACAATCCGCCCCGCTACGGCTTCCGGGTCGACGAGTTGGTGCAGGTGCCGGCCGGGCAGATGCTCGACGGCCCACCCTCGCCGCACCGCGGCCTCGGCCTCCATCACATACGCCTCGCTGAACCGCAGATAGCCGCACGGCTTCGCGTCCCATCCCGGCGGGACGGGGATCCGCTCCTCGAAATACCCGATCGGCAGCCGGGGGACTTCGGCGGACACCGCGGCACGGGTCCGCTCGTCCGGGAACAGCGGCGTCACCTCGGCGTCATCCCACCATTCGGTCCATGGCGGCAGCAGACCGTCGCCGCGGACCATGGCCCGCAGGAAGTCGGGTATCCGGTCGGTGTGCCCGGGCAGTCGACCGTCGACGATGAGGCAGCCGATGACCGGGGCGGCTCGGGCGATCACCGGTACGAACAGGCCGGCGTTGCTGTGCGCGACCAGAATCGCCGGCTCGGTGACGGCGGCCGCGACCCGTTCGGCGACCGAGCGCCAGTACGGCGGCTTGAGATCCACCAGGTCCGGCACCGTGGCGCCCAACCGTTCCGCGACGGGACCCCAGGTCATCGGACCCACCAAGGGGCTGTGCACCAAAACGAACATCTCACCTCGCCGACCGGGGTTCGCACCAGTCTCAACCGGGTGACCACCTGCACGGTACGACGAGCCGGCCTTCCGGCGACGCGCCGGGTCGACGGCGTCCCGTCGTGGATCCGCGGCTGTCTGATCCAC
>DASVVF010001001.1:0-3991 GCA_036386695.1 Catenuloplanes sp.
GCAGGGCGGTGACCGCCAGCAGCGACCGACCGATGTCGAACGGGCCGGCCACGCTGACCACAAGCAGGGAGCCCAGGAACCGCACGACCAGGATGGCCGTGGGGACCACCCAGATCACCGTGATGGCCAGGGCACTGACCAGCCCGAGCGGGCTGACGTACTGGACCAGCAGCAGCATGGTGGGCATGTCCTGCCGGCTGAGGAACCACAGCCGCAGCACCAGCAGCACCAGCGGGAAGGCCGGCACCAGGGTGAACAGCCAGTGCTGCTGGCTGCGTACCGTCGGCGGCGGGTGGTCGACGCTCACCGGTCCGGGGGTCCGTCCGCCGGGCGGTCCAGCGGAACCCGTTCCCAGGGCCACTGCCGCACGTTGACCTTGTTCACCTCGGGCTGGCCGGCCACCGCGATGGGGGCCGGCAGGTTGGCCGGCTCCTCGGCGCGCAGGTGCTTGTCGAACGCCGCTTCCCAACGGCTGTCGGCCGGATCGTTGCGGGACTTGTACAGCGCCAGGTTGACCAGCTCGCGCAGGGCCTGGTTCTCCCCGACGTTGATCCCCCACGCCTCCGGGATGTCATCACCGATGTCGTGGTGCTTGAGCTCGGCCCGGCGCGGGTGGTGGGCGACGAAGCCGGCGAGGATCGCCGCGTCCGTGCTGACCGCCTCGACACTGCGGCTGAACAGGTCGTCGACGCACTGGCTGATCCTGTTCCGGGGGATCATGACGGCCCCGGCCCGTTTGGCGGCGGTCTCCGAGGTCGCCGTGGCCAGGGTGCACACCCGCTTGCCGCGCAGATCCTCCAGGGTGGACACCGTCGCGTAGGGCTTGAGCGTGATCACCGACTGCTCGGTGAACAGGTACGGCGCGGAGAAGGTCACCCCGGGCACCGCCTCCCGTTGGGGGGTGATGCTGTAGCTGGCGATCACCAGGTCGACGGTGGCCCGCCGGCCGTCGCCGTCGGTGGCCTGCATCCGGGCCCGGTCCTCGCTCTCGATCGCCAGGAAGCGGACCTCGCCGCGCCGGAAGTCGAGTTCCTCGGCGATGAGGTGGGCGATGTCGATGTCGAAGCCGGTGAACACGCCGTCCGGGCCCCGCAGGGCCACCCCGGGCTGGTCGTCCTTGACTCCGATGAGCAGCTCCTGCTTGCTGTTCAGCCCGGCCTCGCGGCGCAGGTCGGCCACGGAGGGCGGTCCGGAGACCAGGACCACGGCGACGGCCACGCCGGCCGCCACGACGAAGGTCACACCCAGGGCCACCAGGCGCACCGCCATCGCGGCGCCGCGGGACACCACGAACGGGCGCACCGGCAGTGAAGTGGTCGGCGGCGGCGGGACGGTCGGGCCCGCCGCCGGGGCGGGTGGGGCCGGATCGGACGGCGCCCGCCCGGGCCCGGCCGGATCGGGTCCGGCGGCACCGGCCGGCGCGCTGCCGGGCTGATCGTCCTGCGTCACGTGGGCCTCCGCTCGGTCGGTCGCCGCCCCATGGTGCCGCACCTGGTCGCGTCCCGGGGTGGCGGGTTTGCTTGATCAGGCCAGCTACGGTCGCAGCCTGGCGGGCCGCTGTGAGGTAGCCGACAAATGGCGCCCGAATCGGACATCGGGTTGGCTACCGGTCGTCTCAGGGGAAAGGCTTGCCGCAACGCGCCGACCGCGGGGGCCGGCGCACCGTGGGTGGAGGAGTGTTGATGCCGGTCCGGTTTGCTCCGGTCAAGGTGCTGTCGTTGCTGCTGTGTGGCCTGCTGGCCGGGTTGGTGGTGGCGGGTTTCGCACTGCCGGCGACGGCCCTGGCGGGGCTGACGGCGCGCTACGCCACCGAGTCGTGGGAGGACCTGCCCAGCGAGCTGCGGACCCCACCGAGTGACCAGACGACGAACGTCTACGCCAACGACGGACGCACCCTGATCACCGCCTTCTACGAGGAGAACCGCACCGATGTCGCGGCGCAGGAGATCCCGGAGGTGATGCGCCAGGCGATCATCGCGGCCGAGGACACCCGCTTCTACCAGCACCACGGCGTGGACGTGCAGGGTGCCCTGCGGGCCGCGGTGGCCAACGTCCGCGGGGCCGAACAGGGCGCCTCCACGTTGACGATGCAGTACGTCCGCAACGTGCTCAAGACCGACGACAACCGCACGGCCGAGGAGCGCGAGGACGCCACCCGACGGACCGCCGGGCGCAAGATCCAGGAAGCCCGGTACGCGGTGACGATCGAGAAGAAGCTGCCGAAGCTGGAGATCCTGCGCCGCTACCTCAACATCGCCTATTTCGGCGACGGCGCCTACGGCATCTACGCCGCCAGCCGCAACTACTTCGGCAAGGCGCCCAACAAGCTCACCCTCGCCGAGGCGGCGCTGCTGGCCGGCCTGGTCAAGTCGCCGGACGCGTTCAACCCGGCCACCGGCGACCGGGAGGAGGCGCTCGGCCGCCGTACGTACGTGCTCGGCGCGATGGTCCGCACCGGCGCCATCACCCGGCAGCAGGCCGACGCGGCCGACCGGGAGGAGTTGAAGCTGCAACCCCGCAAGCAGCCCAACAACTGCACCGCGGTCGCCCCCAAGCACAACGACTGGGGCTTCTTCTGCGACTTCTTCGTGCAGTGGTGGAAGGAGCAGGCGTCGTTCGGCCGCACCCCGCAGGAGCGCGAGCGCAACCTCAAACGCGGCGGTTACCGGGTGGTCACCACGCTGGACCCGCGCGTGCAGGCGGCCGCCGTCAAGCAGTCCCTGCAGGTGTACAGCCAGAAGTCCCCCCGGGCCCTGCCGATCGCCGCGGTGCAGCCGGGCACCGGCCACGTGCTCGCGATGGCCGTCAACCGCAAGTACAGCCTCGACAAGAACCCGAACGGCCAGCGCACCTACCCGAACACCGTCAACCAGCTGATCGCCGGCAGCACCCGGGCGCCGGGTTACCAGGCGGGTTCCACGTTCAAGATGTTCACCATGCTGGCCGCTCTGGACGCCGGCCTGCCGTTGACCACCACCCTGACCACGAAGTCGCCGCACCGCAGCGGTTTCCCGGCCAGTGGCCCGAACACCTGCGGCGGGTACTACTGCCCCAGCAACGCCGACCCGAAGTCGATGGACGGGGCGCGCAACATGTGGACCGGTTTCGGCCGCTCCGCCAACACCTTCTTCGTGGCGCTGGAAGAGCAGGTCGGCGTCCCGAAGGTGGTCGCGATGGCGCAGAAACTGGGCATCCAGTTCCGCGCCGAGTCCAACGCCAGGGAGGTCCGCACCAACCCGCACTTCGGCGCGTTCACCCTCGGGGTGACCTCGACCACGCCGCTGGACCTGGCCAACGCGTACGCCACGGTGGCCGCCGACGGCAAGTACTGCGCACCGCTGCCGGTGCTGTCGATCACCGACAGCACCGGCGCCAAGGTGGCCGCGGGGCAGCCGCAATGCCGGCAGGTCGTCGGGGCGGAGGCCGCTCGGGCCGCGATCGACGCCGCCCGCTGCCCGGTCGGCCAGCAGTCCGCGTTCGGCAAGTGCGACGGCGCCACCGCCGGTTACGTCTCCGGCCTGCTGCAGGGCCGCCCGGTCGCCGGCAAGACCGGCAGCTCCGAGAACTACTCGACGGAGTCGTTCGTCGGGGTGACCCCGCAGCTCGCGGCGGCGGGCATCGCGGCCAACCCGGAGAACCCCAACGACAGCGTCGGCGCCGCGGTGTCCCGCGACGTGAACGCCGCGGTGGCGGCGGTCCTGGTCGCCGGCCTGCGGGACCAGCCGCACCGGGACTTCAAGGCACCCAGCCGGACGATCGCCTTCGGTGGTGGCTGACGCCCGCCCGCGACCGTGGCTGACACCCGGCCGGCGCCGGCCCGCGACGTGGACCACATTTGGGCATCTGGTGGGCGGTTTCATGGCCGCTGTGCGGCCGGGTCGCGCACCATCGACGGATGAGTGAGGCGCTCGACCCGGTGGCGGTCGCACGACAGATCACCTTCGGGGTGACCCTGCTGGCGATGATCGTCGGCCATCAGGTCGGTGACCAC
>DASVVF010001002.1:0-1529 GCA_036386695.1 Catenuloplanes sp.
CGCGCAGCAGCCGCCGGGCGATCAGCAACGCCGGCACACCGTTGCAGAGCAGATGGGCCCCCAGGCTGCCCAGGATGGGCCCGCTGATGCCGATCCGGTGGGTCAGGTAGAGCGACAGCCCGAGGCTGGCGGCCGCGGTCAGCAGCGCCATGATCACCTGCGGGCCGACGATCTCCGCGGCGTTGAGCAGATAACTGACCTGGGTCATGAAGACGCTGTACACCGTCCACAGGGCCATGGCCACCAGCAGTGCCACCGGTGGGACCAGGGTCGGACCGGCCCAGATCCGCACGAACGGCCGGCCCACGGCGATCAGCAGCAGGCAGAGCAGGGTCAGGATGACCGCGGTTCCGCCGGTCACCCGGATGAACCGGGTCCGCACCCAGTGCACGTCACCGCGTTGGAACGCCTCCGCCATCGCCGGCCAGAGTTGCTGGGTGCCGCTGGACAGCAGTCCGCTGACCAGCCCGAACAACCGGAGGGTGACCGTGAAGACGGCGGCCGCCGACGCGCCGGCGACTCCCGCGACGATCAGGGTGTCGGTCTGGTAAGCGAGGGCCGCCGAAAGGTTCAGCACCAGGAACAGGCCGCTCAGCTTCATCAGCCCGCCGACCGAACGCAGGCTCATCAGGTGCCGCCGGGGTCGCAGGTGCACGTGGCTGCGCCCCAGCACCCAGAGGGTCTGCCCGACGGCCACCAGCACCGGCATCCCGGCGAACGCCACCACGAAGGCCCAGAGCGGCAGGTCCAGGCCGGCCGCCGCCAGGACCGCCAGCGGGGTGAGAACCGAACCGGCGAACGCCCAGCCGCTCACCGCGGCACCGCGTTGCAGTCCGGTCAGGATGCGTTGGCCCAGGCCGGCCGGCACCGCGACGGCCATGATGAGGAACGAGGCCAGCACGGCGGTGACCACCTCGTCGGCCGGCATCTGCTGGGCGCCGAGGATGCGTTGCCACGGCAGGGTGAGCGCCGCCGTGAGCCCGCCGGCCGCGATGGCGGCGCCGGAGAGCAGGAACGTCACCCAGGCCGAGGAGACGAGCACGCGCATCTCGTGGGCGTCGTCCCGCCCGTCGGCGCTGGCCAGCCTGGTCATCAGGCCCAGGCCGACGCCCAGGTCGGCGAACCCGACCAGGGTGCTGACGGAGACCAACGCCGCCACGACGCCGAACCCGGCGTCGCCGAGCCCGCGGGTGCCCACCGCGACGGCGGCGGCACCGAAGAACGGACCGATGAGCCGGAACGCTATCCCGCTCAGGAACGCCCGTACCAGCGCACGGTCCCGCCGGGTCCGTACGGTCCGCACCTCGACCGCCTCGTCGCGCACTGCCTGGTCTGTCACGGTCCCCCGGGTTCCCTGTGGCACGTGGTCACGCTCAGCGGCCACCGACGGCGGGCGGCGTCGCGCCACCGGTGCCCGGACCCGATCGTCCCCCGGTGCGGCGGGCCGGTGATCCGGCACGTGGCGTAGTGCCGGATCACCGGGGCCGGGACCGGCCGGGGGCGCGGTGGCACTACGCCAGCTGCGGGAC
>DASVVF010001003.1:0-4540 GCA_036386695.1 Catenuloplanes sp.
GGCCGCCGCCGCCGAGCTGGCCCGGCTGGCCCGCGCCGGCGTGCCCGGCGCCCATCCCGACGAGTGGTGGGGCCTGCGCCCGCTCTCCGACGACCGGCCGCTGGTCGACGAGGGCGAGCCGGTCACGGTGACGCCGTCCGCGATGGACAGCGCGCTGCGGTGCAGTCTGCGTTGGTTGCTGGAACGCCACGGCGGTGGGGCACCGCCCGGCCCCGCCCAGGGCGTCGGCAACCTGGTGCACGCGGCCGCGATGCTGGCCGAGGACGCCAGCGTCGACCGCGAGCAACTGGTGGAGTACGTCGCCGCCCGCTTCGACGCGATCGAACTGGCGGCGCGCTGGCTGGCCGGTCCGGAGCAGGCCCGGGCCGAACTGATGGTGGACAAGCTGCTGCGCTGGCTGGCCACCAACCCGCGCCGGCTGCTCGCCATCGAGCACGAGTTCGCCGTACGCCTCGATGACCCGCACCGGCCGATCACGCTGACCGGCCGGGTCGACCGGTTGGAGATCGACGACGCGGGGCGGCTGGTCGTGGTGGACCTCAAGACCGGCAAGTCCACTGCCGTATCGTCGGCCGACCTGACCGAGCACGCGCAGCTCGCCGGCTACCAGGTCGCGGTGGAGGCCGGTGGCTTCGCCGACTTCGGCGCGGAGAGCGGCGGCGCCGCGCTGGTGCAACTCGGCCCGGGTAAGGAGCCGCGCGAGCAGATGCAGGCGCCGCCGGCGGACAGCCCGGACCCGGGATGGGCCCAGGCGATGGTACGCCGCACCGCCGAGACCATGGCCGCCAGCACGTTCTCCGCGGTAGTCAACGCGAAGTGCCGGATGTGCCCGGTGCGCACGGCGTGCCCGGTGTCGGGCAAGGGCCGCCAGGTGGTCGAGCCACCGCCCGGCGCGCAGGCGGAGTCCGGTGGCCCGGCGGAGTCCGGTGGCCCCGACGGGCCGGGCGCGGCAGGGGATGGCCGGTGACCCAGCCGAGCCTGTTCGCCGATCCCGCAGCCACCCCGCACCGCCGCCCGGATTCCGGACCGCGCTACACCCCGCTCGAACTGGCCCGGCTGCTGCGCCTGCACCCGCCGACCCCGGAACAGGCGGCCATCATCGCCGCCCCGGTGGAGCCGTTGCTGGTGGTGGCCGGGGCCGGTTCCGGTAAGACCGAGACGATGGCGGCCCGGGTGCTGTGGCTGGTCGCCAACGGGTACGTACGACCTGACAACATTCTCGGTCTCACCTTCACCCGCAAGGCCGCCGGGGAACTGGCCCACCGGGTCCGTACCCGGCTCGGTCAACTGGTGCGCCGCCTCGGGCGGGAGGGCCGCACCCCCGAGGAGGACCTGTTCGCCGGCGAGCCCACCGTGGCGACCTACCACTCGTACGCGGCCCGCGTGGTGACCGAGCACGGGCTGCGCGCCGGTTATGAGCCGTCCACCCGGCTGCTGACCGAGGCCGCCCGCTGGCAGATCGTCGACTCGCTGGTACGCGGCTACACCGGTGAGATGACCACCCTGGACCGGGCCCCCGGCACGGTGACCGATGACGTGTTGGCGCTGGCCGGGGAGCTGGCCGAGCACCTGGTGACCCCGGACGAGCTGGCCGCCTGGACCGACCGCTTCCTCACCGAGGTCGCCAAACGCCCCGGGAAGGTGTACGCCGACGTCAAGACCGCCGTGGCCCGCCAGCAGATGCGGCTGGCCCTGCTGCCGCTGGTGCGGGCGTACCAGGCGCGAAAGCTGGACCTGGAGGCGATGGACTTCGGCGACCAGTTGGCCCGCGCCGCCCGGGTGGCCCGGGACCACCCGGAGGTGGGACGGGTGGAGCGCGAGCGGTACCGGGTGGTGCTGCTCGACGAGTACCAGGACACCAGCCACGCGCAGGTGGTGTTGCTGCGGTCGTTGTTCGGCGGCGGTCACCCGGTCACCGCGGTCGGCGACCCGTGCCAGTCGATCTACGGCTGGCGCGGGGCCAGCGCCGGCACGCTCGACCGGTTCCCGGGCGACTTCACCGCCGCCGGCGGTCGCCCGGCGTGGGCGCTGTCGCTGAGCAGGAGCTGGCGCAACCGCCCGGAGATCCTGTCGGTCGCCAACACCCTGTCCGCGCCGCTGCGCGCCGCCGGGGCCCGGGTCGCCGAGCTGGTGCCGACCGCCGCGGCCGCGGAACCGGTGGGGGGCCGCACCGCCCGTGGGCGGCCGGCGGCCACCGTGCATTGCGCGCTCCTACCGACGTACGCCGATGAAGCCGCCTGGATCGCCGACTCGATGGTGGCCGCGTGGCGGGCCGCGTCGTTCCCGGCCCGGCCGGGTGCCCGCGCCGGGCTTGTCGTCTCCGATGTGGCGCCGGCGGACATCCCGGTCGAACGCCGGCCGACCAGCGCGGTGCTGGTCCGGGTCCGCAGCCAGATTCCGGCGATCGAGGCGGCGTTGCGGGCCCGCGGAGTGCCGGTCGAGGTGGTCGGCCTCGGTGGACTGCTCGACACCCCCGAGGTGCGCGACATTGTCTGTACCTTGCGGGTGCTCGCCGATCCCACCGACGGGGCGTCCCTACTGCGCCTGCTCACCGGTGCCCGGTGGCGGATCGGACCGCGTGACCTGGTGGCTCTGCACCGCCGGGCCCGGACGATCGCCAAGGCCCGGCGCGCGACGCCGCGCCCCGGCGACGAGGAGGCCGACATCGTCGGCGACCGGCTCGACGACGCCACCCTGGTCGAGGCGCTGGCCGACCCGGGGCCGCCGCAGACCTACTCCGCCGAGGGGTACCTGCGCCTGCGGGCGTACGGGCACGAGCTGGCGCTGCTGCGCCACCGCCTGGACCAGTCCCTGCCCGACCTGGTCGCCGACATCGAACGGACCATCGGCCTGGACGTCGAGGTGGCGGTGCGGGCCGCTACCGCCGGTGACGCCGGACTCGCCCGGGGCCACCTCGACGCGTTCGGCGATGTGGCGTCCCGGTTCGCCGGGGACACCGACGGCGGCACCCTGTCCGGCTTCCTGGCGTTCCTCGCCGCCGCCGAGGAGGAGGAACGCGGCCTGGCCCCCGGGCAGGTCGACGTGGTCGAGGGCGCCGTGCAACTGCTCACCGCCCACGCCGCGAAGGGTCTGGAGTGGGACGTGGTGGCGGTGGCCGGGCTGACCCGCGACGTGTGGCCCGGGCAGGTGCGCGCCTCGGACCACTACCTCAAAGGGCTCGGCGTGCTGCCGTTCCCGCTGCGCGGCGACGCCGACGGCCTGCCCCGGCTGGCGCTGGAGGCGGCCGAGGACCAGAAGGACGTCGCGGCGGCGCTGGCCGACTTCGGCCGCCAGTGGCGGGCACACGACGAACGCGAGGAACGAAGGCTGGCGTACGTCGCGGTGACCCGACCCCGGCGGCTGCTGCTCTGCTCCGGCTACTGGTGGGGTGAGGGGGCCAAGCGGGCCCGGGGTCCGTCGGCCTTCCTCGAGGAGATCCGCGAACGTTGCCTGGCCGGCGACGGCGTGGTCGACGGCTGGGCCGCCCAGCCCGTCGGTGAGGCGGCCAACCCGGGCAGCGACGAGGGACACGTACGGGTGGAATGGCCGGCTGACCCGCTGGGCTCCCGCCGCCCGGCGATGGCCGCCGCCGCCGACCTGGTCCGCCGCCTCTTGACCGCCGGCCCGGACGCCACCGCGGACGCTGACCCCACCACCACCACCGCCGATGGCGGCCAGCCCGGCCGCGCCGGTGGATCCGGCGATGTCGAGTCGGCGGCCGCACCGGCGGCCGCACCGGCGGACGGACCGGTGGACGGCGCTGCGGATGTTGTGCCGCCTGGTGCCGGTGAGCCGGACGATGAGGCTGTGCGTTGGCGCCGGGAGGCGGACCTGCTGCTGGCCGAACGCGCGGAACGGTCCCGCACCGACGGCCCGGTCGAGGTGCCGTTGCCGGGGCATCTGTCGGTGTCGCAGCTGGTGGCGTTGCGCCGTGACCCGCAGGCGTTGGCGCGTTGGTTGCGTCGCCCGATGCCGGTCCGGCCGGATCCCGCCACCCGTCGCGGCACCTCGTTCCACGCCTGGCTGGAGCAGCGCTTCGGTGCGGTGCGCCTGCTCGATGTGGACGACCTACCCGGCGCCGCGGACGACGACGCCGCCCCGGATGAGGCGTTCGAGGAGCTGAAGGAGCGGTTCCTGGCAACCGGGTGGGCCGATCGGACCCCGGTGGAGGTCGAGGTGCCGTTCGCCGCCATGATCGCCGGGGTTGTCGTCCGGGGGCGGATGGACGCCGTCTTCGCGGAGCCCGGTGGCCGGTACGACGTGGTCGACTGGAAGACCGGCCGCCGACCGGCGGGCACCGAGGCGGTGGCCGTGGCGGCGGTGCAGCTTGCCGCGTACCGGGTGGCCTGGGCCGCGCTCGCCGGCGTCCCCGTCGACCAGGTCCGGGCGGCTTTCTGCTACGTACGGGAAGGCGTCACCGTCCGCCCCACCGACCTACTCGACGCCGACGGGCTGACCGCCCTGATCGCCGGCCTGCCCGAGGCCACACCCCTCACACCCCCCACACCGCCCGCAGCGCCGCCGCGGCCCACACCGGCCT
>DASVVF010001004.1:0-3810 GCA_036386695.1 Catenuloplanes sp.
CCGGGACCACCCGGGTTGCCGGGGTTGCCCGGGTCACCGGGATCGCCCGGGTCACCGGGATCGCCCGGGTCACCGGGATCGCCGGGGCCGCCGGGGCCGCCGGGGCCGGCCGGGCCGGCCGGATCGAGGTGGAAGGTGGCGTCGGCACGCGCGCCGCCCGTCGTCACCGGCTGGACGAAGATCAGACCGTTGTCGTGACGCAGGTACCGCCCCGGCAGGTTCAGCGACTCGAACGACACCGCGGCCGAGCGGGCCAGCCCACGACGCTGCCGGAAGCTGGCGTCCTGCTTGAAGCCGGCCGAGCCGTCGCTGCGGTCGACCCACACCTCGGCGCCGCGGTGTCGCAGGTAGTACCCGGGAAAGTTGGTCGACTCCAGGGACACCGTGTCGGTGCCGGCCAGCCCGGCGACGATGCGGAACTGCGAGTCGGCCAGGTTGGTCACGTCCGGCTCCAGCTTGGCCCGGAACTCCCAGTGCCGCAGGTAGCGCTCGGGCTGCTGGTGCGCGCGCAGCCGGACCGGGGTGACGCCGTCCGGGATCGGAATGCCGAAGTTCGGGGTCCCGTCGGCGTTCCAGTACAGCGTCTGCAGACGGGTCCGTCGGTTCGGGTCCTTGAGTGGGTCGCCGGTGATGTCGCGGTAGTTGCGGTCGTGGTAGACGAGGACGTCGTTGCGGCCGTCCTCGGAGACGGTGAAGGAGTTGTGGCCCGGGCCCCACTGGCCGGTGGCCGCGTTGCTGACGAACACCGGCTGGGGGCTCTTCACCCACGACGACGCCTTCAGCAGGTCGGCGGACGCCGACGCGGTCAGCAGCCCCAGGCAGTAGTTGCGGTCGGTGGCGCTGGCCGAGTAGGCCAGGAAGATCCGCCCGTTGCGCTGGATGACCGTCGGGCCCTCGTTGACCTTCACCCCACCGCGCTTTTCCCATTCCAGGGTCGGTACCGCGATCCGCTCGGTTTTCCCCTCGATCGTCCACGGGTTGGCCATCTTGGCGATGTACAGGTTGGAGTTGGTGGCGATGTCGGGCTCCTTCTGGGCCCAGATCAGGTAGCGGGTACTGCCGACGGTGAAGGTGGACGCGTCCAGGGCGAACGTCTCCCACGGGGTCTTGATCTGCCCCTTCTCGGTCCACGCCGCGGTCAACGGGTTCGCGCCGTCGGCCTCCAGCACGTACATCCGGATGGCCCAGATGGCGTTGGAGGCGCCGGCGGCGAAGTAGACGTACCACTTGCCGTCGATGAAGTGGATCTCCGGCGCCCAGATGTGGGCGCCCATGATGCCGCTGGCATGCTTGCGCCAGATCACCGTCTCCGGGGCGGTGGACAACCCCTGCAAAGTGGTGGCGCGGCGCAGCACGATCCGGTCGTACTCCGGCACCGTGGCGGTCAGGTAGTAGAAGCCGTCGGTGTGCTTGTAGATCTGGGTGTCGGCCCGCTGATCGACCAGGGGGTTGGTGTACGGCACGGCCGGGGCCGCCTGCGCCTGCGCCGACGACGGCACCGGCAACATGGCCGACAGGGCCGCCGTGATCGCGACCGCGATCGCCAGCAGGGTGGCCCGACTCCGGGGTCGCTTCATGGATCATCGCCTCTCGGACGGAAACGGTGGACGCGCCGGACCTGATTACCGCGTGGCGCCTGCCAGGGGGGCCATGGGCGGGCGCCCCGGGGGCCGGCTCACCGGTCAGGAGCTAGTGCAGTGTTAGCGCTCACAACGGGCTCGTCAAGACCTGCCGCGGCCGGGATTCACGGTTAGCGGCATCGATATACCGGCGGTAACGGCAGGGGCTGCGCAGCGTGTTAGCATCCATGTGACCGGTAACATTGACGGCGATGACTCAACTGAGACGCCCCTGCGGGGGACGGGGCCGGTCGCCAGGGAAGGGGAGCCATGACCGACGGCGTGCGGCCGGACCCGCCGGCGCGGGACGGGGCCGCCGTCCGACCCGCCGCTCTGGGCCTCGGCGAGCGGACGAAGGCACACATCCGCGACGTGGCCCGGGTCGCCGGCGTCTCCCACCAGACGGTCTCCCGGGTGCTCAACGACCAGCCGATGGTGCGGCCGGAGACCCGCGACCGGGTCCTGGCGGCGATCCGGCAGCTCGACTACCGGCCCAGCGTGGCGGCACGCGCCCTGAACACCGGGCGGACCCGGGCCCTGGGCGTCATCACCTTCGACGCCACCCGCTACGGGCCGGTGTCGGTGCTGCACGGCATCGGCGAGGCGGCCTGGGACAGCGGGTACCTGGTCAGTACCGTCGCCCTGCGCCGTCCCGACCGGGATTCGGTGCTGGAGACCATGCGGCGCCTCGTCGACCAGGCCGTCGACGGCATCATCGTCATCGCCGCCCGGGAGTCGGTGGCGCGGGCGGTGTGCGAGATGCCGCGCCAGGTGCCATTGGTGATCCTGGACAACAGCTTCAACGGCCAGGTGCCCACGGTCGGCGTGGATGAGCTACTCGGCGCCCGGCAGGCGACCCGGCACCTGCTGGGCCTGGGCCACCGCACGGTGTGGCACCTCGCCGGGCCGGCGCAGTGGATCGCCGCCCAGGGCCGGCTCGTTGGCTGGGAGGCGGCACTGTTGCAGGCCGGGGCGGTGGTGCCCGCACCGGTGTCCGGCGACTGGTCGGCCGACTCGGGCTACCGGCTCGGCCGCGAGCTGGCGCGCCGCCCCGAGGTGACCGCGATCTTCGCCGGCAACGACCAGATGGCGCTCGGGCTGCTGCGGGCGCTACGCGAGGCCGGCCGCCGGGTGCCGCAGGACGTCAGCGTGGTCGGCTACGACGACATTCCGGAGGCCGCCTACCTCGTTCCACCGCTGACCACCGTGCGACCCGACTTCGCCGAGGTGGGCCGCCGGTGCATCGCCACGGTGCTCGACCAGCTCGACGCCCCACGGCACGCCGTCCGGGTGGTCGTGCCGACCCAGCTGATCGTCCGGGACAGCAGCGGTCCCCCGCCGCGCTGACCGCCAGCCAGTCCAGCCGTCCGCAGGGAGGACCGAACCATGCAGGTCGCCAGGAAGAGCAGTAGGCGCAGCACGGCGCGCGCCGCCACCGCCGGCGCCGCCGTCCTGGGCGTCGCCCTGGCCGGCGTGGTGGTGGCCACCCCGCCCGCCTTCGCCGCGACCATCTACCACGTCTCGACCAGCGGGAACGACGCCAACGCCGGGACATCCGCCGGCGCGGCCTTCCGCACCATCGGCAAATGCGCCTCGTTCGCCGTCGCCGGCGACACCTGCGAGGTCGGGGCCGGCACCTACCGCGAGACCGTCAGACCACCGAGGTCCGGCACGGCGGGCAGCCCGATCACCTTCCGCGCCGCCCCGGGCGCCCGGGTGACCATCGACGGCACCGACCCGGTCACCGGCTGGACCCGGGACGGCGGGAGCGTCTACCGCGCGGCGGTGACCCTCGCCGGCACGGCGGCCAACCCGTACAGCGCCACCCAACACCCCGCCAACGGCGACCTGTGGGCCAACCAGGTGTTCCTCAACGGGGCCCCGGCACCCGAGGCCGCCTTCCCGGCGCCGAGCGCGGACCCGTGGGCCCAGGCGTTCATCACCGGCGGGTGGAGTTCGACCCGCAGCGCCGGCGGCGACTGCGAGGTGCCGCCGTGCACCGAGACCCTGACCGGAACGCTGACCTACAACGGTTTCCCCGCCCTCGGGGACCTGACCGGGGCGGTGGCCTACTTCGCCGGCGGGTGGGTGGCGCTCTCCGCCCGGGTCACCGGCGGCACCGTGACCAGCACCGAGAAGCGGATCAACCTCAGCTTCCCGAAGAGCGACGATAAGGTCTACCCGGGCGGTG
>DASVVF010001005.1:0-5762 GCA_036386695.1 Catenuloplanes sp.
CCAGTGCTGCCTGCGCGGCCAGCCGTACCTGTGCGTCGCGCACATCATGATGGGCTACGTCCAGCCCCGGTTCCTCGCCGGCGACCTGCCGCTGTTCGGGATGGCCGGGTGCGGTGCCTTCGCCGAGGAGGTGGTCGTCCCCCGGCCCGGCGCGGTGAAAATCGCCGACGACGTGCCGTACGAGATCGCCGCGCTGGTCGGCTGCGGAGTGATGACCGGGGTGGGCGCCGTGATCAACACCGCCCGGGTGCGCCCCGGTGACGCGGTCGTGGTGATCGGGTGCGGCGGCGTCGGCATCGCCGCCATCCAGGGGGCCCGGCTGGCCGGCGCGGCCGTCATCGTCGGCGTCGACACGGTGCCCGCCAAGCACGAGGCGGCGCTGCGGTTCGGGGCCACCCACGCGGTCACCCCGGACCAGCTCAGTGACCTGTCCACCCGGGTCACCGGCGGGGAAGGGTTCGACTATGCCTTCGACGTGGTCGCCGCCCCGCAGACCCTGCGGGCCGCCTGGACGGCGGTGCGCCGGGGCGGGGCGGTGGTGGTGGTCGGTGCCGGGCGTGCCGACCAGCAGGTCGACTTCAGCCCGTTCGAGCTGCTCTTCGAAGGCAAGACCATCATGCCCTCGCTGTACGGCTCCGCGAACGCCCACCTCGACTACGGCCGGCTGCTGGACCTGTGGCGGGCCGGCCGGCTCGACCTCGCCGGCATGATCAGCCACCGGTTGCGGCTCGACGACGTCAACGACGCGCTGGACGCGCTCGGTCGGGGCGACGTCATCCGCCAGGTCATCCTGTACGACCCGGTGGAGCACACCGGCTAGCGGCGGCGGCACCGGACCAGCGACAGCGCCGGGCCCGACGGCGACGGCGACGGCGACCGGGGGAGAGTCGGCATGCGACTGGGGATGATGCTCGGCTACACCGCCGGTTTCGCCGACAGCGTGACCGAGGTGGTGCGGTGCGAGGCCGCCGGGCTCGACCTGGTCGTGGTGCCGGAGGCCTACAGCTTCGACGCGGTCAGCCAGCTCGGGTTCATCGCCGCCCGCACCAGCACGGTTCAGCTCGCCTCCGGCGTCATGCAGCTCTACACCCGTACCCCGACCTTGACGGCGATGACAGCCGCCGGCCTGGACCTGGTGTCCGGGGGGCGGTTCTCCCTGGGCCTGGGCGCCTCCGGTCCGCAGGTGGTGGAGGGCTTCCACGGGGTGGTGTACGACGCGCCGGTGCGGCGCACCCGGGAGGCGGTCGAAATCTGCCGGCAGGTCTGGCGCCGCGAACCCGTGGTGTTTCACGGGCGGCACTACCAGGTTCCGCTGCCACCGGGCGCCGGCACCGGGTTGGGCAAGCCGCTGAAGCTGATCGGGCAACCCGTGCGCTCCCGCATCCCGGTCATCATCGCGGCCCTCGGGCCCCGCAACGTCACCCTGGCCGCGGAGATCGCCGAAGGGTGGCAGCCACTGTTCTACGTAGCGGAGCGGACCGGGCGGGTCTGGGGCGCCGCGCTGGCCGACGGCCTGGCCAAGCGGGACCCCGGGCTGGGTCCGCTGGACGTGCTGGTGTCCGCGCCGTTCGCCATCACCACCGAGCCCGAGCCGCTGTTGGCGCGCCACCGGGCGCAGCTCGCCCTCTACATCGGAGGGTGGGCGCCGCCGGCCGCAACTTCTCCAACGACCTGGTACGCCGGTACGGCTACGGGCCCGAGGCCACCCTGATCCAGGACCTGTACCTGAGCGGCCGCCGCGCCGAAGCGGTGGCCGCCGTACCCGAGGACCTGGTCCGGGACACCGCGCTGGTCGGACCGGTCGGTTTCGTCCGGGACCGGCTGACGGCGCTCGCCGCCTCCGGGGTCACCACGGTGCTGGTCTCCCCGCTGGCCCCGACGACGGCCGAGCGGGTCGCTTCGATCGCCCGGCTGCGCGCCATCATCGACGACCTGAGGTGAGGAGCGCGGTCAGTTCTGGTTGCCGTACACGGTCTCGCAGGGATAGCCGTCATGATCGACATCCATGCTGGCCGGCCGGCCGAACTGCTCCCAGTATTCGAGCATCTGATAATAGGTCTTACCGCGATCGCCCAGGCTGGCACACGGCTTGGCGCCCAGATCACTCAACCGCAGTGGCCGGTTCGCCGGCTCGGTCCGGGGAACGACGTACACGGTTCTCGTCTGCACGGGAGTCGGCGAGACAACCGGAACGGGGGAGCGGACGATGGCCGGCGCGGCCGGCGCGGCCGGCGCGGCCGGCGCCGGGGCGGCCGGGGTGGTGGGCGGTATCGCCGGGGGCGCCGGTGCCGGTGTGCTGACCGCCGCGGGGACCCGGGAGACCGGCTCCCTGGTCAGGAAGGCCAGCGCGGACACCGTGATGCCGTACGCGACGAGCAGGAAAACGGTGACCCCGATGGCGATCCAGGCCCACGGCGGCAGCCCGCCACGGGCAGGTCGACCCATGGCCGGCTGATCCTCGTACGACATCCGGGCTCCCCGGCCGTGAGCGGCGTTCTTCCGCGCCGACAGCTGACAGGTTCTGGTGGGCTCGCGCCGACAGCCGGGTCAGGACATCGTCGGCGCGGCGAGCAGGTGCTGAGGTTTCACCCCGCGGGCAGCGTGGGCACGCGATCCACGTCGAGTATGCGGGGTGGTCCCTCCCCGGCGAGGCGGGTTCGGGGAAAATCGCGTACCACGGGGTACGGCGCCTCGGTCTACGCGTGAACGGAGGAATGATGCCCGGTTCGCAGGTCGGTGGGAAGGTCAGGACCGGACGCCGGATCGTCGTGTACGGCGTGACCGGGTCGGGCAAGAGCACCCTCGCCGCCCGCATCGCGGCCAAACTCGACCTGCCCTACCACAGCGTCGACGACCTCACCTGGGAGCCCGGCTGGGTCGAGGTGCCCACCGACGTGCAGCGGGACCGGATCGCGGCCATCTGCGCCGGGGACGCCTGGGTGCTCGACTCGGCCTACGCCTCGTGGCTCGACGTGGCCCTCCCCCGCGCCGACCTCGTGGTGGGGCTCGACCTGCCCCGGTGGCGGTCGTTCGGCCGGCTGCTGCGGCGTACCGCGAAGCGTCTGGTCCTACGCACCGAGATCTGCAACGGCAACCGGGAATCCCTGCGCAACGTGCTCTCCGGTGACTCGCTCCTGGTGTTGCAGTTCGGGTCCCACGCCCGCAAGCGCAGGCGGATGCGGGCGTGGCAGGCCGACCCGGCCGCCCCGCCGGTCGTGCTGCTCCGGTCACCGCGCCACGTGAAGCGCTGGCTCGCCACGGCGGGATCGGGCGTTGGGTCGATAGGCTGACGTGCCTTGCGTCGGTGACGAGGGGGCGGCATGGCGAGGTCCACAGCACACAGCAGCACTGTTCGACCGACCGAGACCATTTCCGGGGTGCTGCGGCGGGCTATCGGGACCCGGGCCAGGCGCTGGCTGCTCGCGGCCGCCCTGGCTTTCGGCGTCGTCGCGGCCATGGGCATCGCGACCGGGCTACCGCCGGCCAGCCGTACCTTCGCCGCGTACGCCGACCCGGTGCAGAGCGTACTGTCGGTGTTCGTGCCGTTCTTCGGAGTCCTGCTGGCCACGGATCTACGGGACCGGGGCGGCACGGTCCGCCTCACTCCCAGCTTCGCCGGCGGCTTGCTCCTGGGCGCCGCAACCGGCGTGCTGGGAGGGCTGTTGGCCGCCCTCTCGGTGGCGCTGATGCCGTCCACAGCGGTGGATCCGTGGCGACACGTCGGCACGGTGGCGGTGGGCGGCGTGCTGGTCCAGATGATCGCGTTCCTGGTGGGGATGGGATGCGGCCTGCTGCTGTCGCCGCAGCTCGTCGCATGCCTCGCCACCATCGTGGCGCCGCTGGGCCTGTGGCTGCTGCTGGGCGGCGTGGACATCCTGCGCCCGGCGCAGGCGTGGCTGACCCCGTACCCGTCCGTGCGGACCGTGCTGTCCGGACAGATGACAGCGCTGGCCTGGATCCGGTGGGCGGTCGTCGTGCTGATCTGGGACGCAGGGCTCAATGCCGCCGGGGTGGCGCGGCTGAGGCGAACGGCCGGACGCCCGGCACCGACCGCGTCCTGACCGCCCGGCGGACACCATCGAGGCCCGGAAACCAGTGCCGACGAACCTCACCGCTATCACCTGACGCCACCGTGGACGTCGCCACCTCGTCGGGCTTCGAGGACGCCCATTCCAAGGACCGGCCAGGTCGCCGCGATCTCTTTACCACCCAGGGCGATTGCGGATGGAGGCACCCGCTGAGCGCCTGCGGGCGAAATGGTGTCCGCGCGCCGCGAGATGGCCGGCGAGCTGCGGGAGGCTGGCGGTTGTTGCCGTATGTCCCGGGGCGTTCCTACATGCTCGCGAGCACGCTTGCGACCAGTTGCCGAGCGTCAAGGCCGTAGACCGCCTCCTTCTGCAGCCGGTCGAATAGTGCCACATATAAAGAGATCTCTTGTGGCCGGGTTACCTTGATCGCCGCAGTGGGAGTCTCCAGGGCAACGGCATTGTTGTCGAAGATCCAGAAGCCTATGGTTGCGATAGCCTGCCGTTGAGCGTCAGCCGGGATGATGCCGACAGATACGAACGGCAGGCCCATCAAGGAAAGGAGGTGGGATAACTGGTCAGCGTGTTGGGCGGTCGTACCCCGGCGGGTCCGTAACGCCTGCTCACCAAGTACGACCGCGAGGCGCTTGGTCGGGCTCAGCGCGACGGCGGTTCGTTCGGCTTTCATTGCTACCGTGGCGTCGGCGTCCTCCGGGGCGTCGAGAAATGCGTACCAGAATGCAAGCATCCGCCGGATGTACGCCTCGGTCTGAAAAACGCCGGGTAGCACGATGGGTTCATGGATGCGGAACCTTGTCGTGCGCCGGTAGGTGGCAATGGAGTGAACATCGCCCAGACGTCGCATCCCTGCCCGAGCCTGCCGAGTCCACTCCAGGTAAGCCGATTCCACCGACTGTGCGGTAGCGATCAGATCTGCGATCTCATCCTCAGCACCGCAGGTCGTACACCATTCTCGAATGTTGCGCTCGGTGGGAACCTGGATCCCGTTCTCGATACGGCTGACCCGAGTGAAGTGCTGACCGGTGGCCTCGGCTAGCGCTTGGCCCGTCAGTCCCGCAGCCTTGCGGAGCAGGCGTAGCCGGAGACCGAGGTCCTTGCGGGCCTGGGCGACGGCGCTACTTTGGTCGGTATTCACAGAATGGACTGGCCAAGTCCCAAACGGCCTCGAACGCCTGTCGGCAGGTTCGTGCCGTCAGAGCGTCGTCGGCTATTTCGAAATACGAATTCCTGCCATCGCCCGCGTAGTGGAGAAACAGCACTAGCTCGTCGTCGAAGACGTAGAAATCTCCACTGCCGGGCAGGGTGACGGTGGCCAGTCTGGGGCGGGGCGCGTAACGGATGTCCTCTCCAGCGTCGATGAATACGTTGGCGTGGCTCAACGTCCACCGTTGGTAATCACTCAGTGGTTCGGACACCACACGGGCTCGACGACATGTACGCCCTGCGGTGCGATGGCCGCGAACCATCTCCAGCCACCAGCTCAACCACGCGAGGTCATCGGGCTCGCCATTGCGCCACTTAGCCATGTGTGGCAATTCCACTTCGGTGCCATAGGCATCGCGGGTCTCGAGGTGCACGAACGATTTCTTGATACCCCGGCACAGCTCGTTGAGATCGTCGTAGCTGGCTGGGCGCATCACCGATGGTGCTGGAAGAACGGAACCAGGCGGTCGGGAACCTCTACGCATGTCTCGCCTTCCGGAATGTTCATGGCTG
>DASVVF010001006.1:0-21499 GCA_036386695.1 Catenuloplanes sp.
GACGGTCACGATGGCCTCGTACCGGTCGGCCGCGAGCTGGATCGCCTCGCTGTCGATCGGGTCCAGCCACGGGAACGACCGAACGCCGACCCGTACGCCGGCCTGCTCCAGCAGGTCCGCGGCCGCGCAGGCCACCTCGAGGATGGCGCCGGTGGTGAACAGCACCACCTCACCCCCGCCGCGCAGCTCGAGTGACCCGCCGCGCGGCACCCGCACCGGTCCGGGATGCACGTCGCGCTCGCCGGCCTTGCCCAGCCGCAGGTACGCGGGACCGCCGTGGGCCAGCAGATCCGCCAGCACGGCGGCGGTCTCGACCGGGTCGCCGGGCGCGGCCACCGCCAGGCCCGGGATGGCCCGGGTGATCGCGAGATCCTCGGTGGCGTGGTGGGACATGCCCAGTGCGCCGTACGCCAGACCGCCGCCGACCGCGACGACCGTGACGTCGGCGCCGTGGTAGGCGATGTCGTTGCGGATCTGCTCCAGGCAGCGCAGGGTCGGGAAGTTCGCGATCGAGTAGGTGAACACCTTGCCGCCGGCCAGCGCTATCCCGGCGGCGAGCCCGGTCATGTTCTGTTCGGCCACCCCGGCGTTGATGAACTGCCCCGGGCAGGCCTCGATGAACGGCTCCACCACTCCGAAGCCGAGGTCGCCGCTGACCAGGACGAGGTCGGGGTTGTCGACGGCGGCCGCCAGCAGGTCGGCGAAGAACCGGCTTCTCATCGCTGTTCCACCTCCGCCAGGGCGGCCACCAGCTCCGTGTCCGACGGCGGCCGGTAGTGCCAGAGCACCTGGTTCTCCATGAACGAGACCCCCTTGCCCTTGGTGGTGTTGGCCAGGACGCAGCGGGGCCGACCGGGGACCGACGGGCGTGGCCCGTCGAGAGCGGCGGCGAGCTGGTCGTGGTCGTGGCCGTCCACCGGCAGCACCTCCCAGCCGAAGGCCTCCCACTTGTCGGCGAATGGCTCCAGGCCGAGAGTCAGCTGGGTGGTGGTGAGGGACTGGAGCTGGTTGTAGTCCACGATCGCCACCAGGTTGGACAGGCCGTGGTGGGCGCCGAAGAGAGCCGCCTCCCAGATGCTGCCCTCGTCGCACTCACCGTCGCCCAACAGGACGAAGGTGCGCCAGTCCGCGGCGCGTTGCCGCGCCCGCCAGGCCATGCCGACCGCCACGGACAGGCCGTGGCCCAGCGAGCCGGTGGAGAGCTCGATGCCCGGGATGCCGACGTGGCTGACGTGCCCGGAGAGCAGCGAGCCGTTGCGGTAATGCTGCGTCAGCATCGTCGGGTCGAAGAACCCGCGCTCGGCGAGGACCGCGTAGAGGGCCGCACCGGCGTGCCCCTTGCTCATGATGAAACGGTCCCGGTCCGGCCAGTCCGGTCGCGCCGGATCCACGGCCATGACGTCGGCGTACAGTACGGCCAGGATGTCCGCACAGGACAGCCCGGAGCCCACGTGCGAGCTGCGGCCGGCGTTGGTCATCCGCAGCAGGTGCGCCCGGACGGCCGCGGCGGTGTCGACGGAGGTCTTCTCCGCGAGTCTCGGCACGGTCACATCACCGCGTACGAGATGTAGGGGTCGAACTCGAAGCGGCGTAGCTCAAGTCGACCGAGACCGACCTCGTCGAGCACGGCGGAGGTCTCGCCCGGCCACAGTGGATTGTCGAGTTCGTCGAAGGCGAGCACCGCCCCCTTGGGCAGTCGCGGCAGGAAGTTGCGCAGCGCCACCAGGGTCGGCTCGTAGAGGTCGAGGTCGAGGAAGAGCAGGCTGACCACGAGGTGCCGGTGGGTGTCCAGGAACGCCGGGATGGTCTCGGTGACGTCGCCTCTGATCAGCTTGGCCTTCGGTATGTGGCCGAGGAACCGGTCGGTGTCGTAGATGGCGAGCAGCTCGCAGAGTTCGGCGTAGCTGTCCGCGGCCAGGTCGCCGGCCGACGCGCCGGTCTGGTCCGGGCGATCCTGCGGGGACACCGCGGGAAAGCCGCCGAAGGAGTCGAAGCCGTAGACGCGGCGGGTCAGGTTGGTCGGCTCCAGCGCGGCGCTGAGTTGCGCGAACGTCATGAAGCTGGCGCCGCGGAAGACACCGCACTCGACGATGGAACCCTTCACCGGAAGCGTCAGCTTGAACAGCTCGTACAGGGCGGCGAACCGGGTGACCTGCGCCCTGCGCGCGTAGCGGGCCACGTTCGCCAGTCGGGTGGGCAGATCATCGGCGCTGCGCGTGAAGACGTCCGCGATGGCACCGGGAACGCGGCGTTCCACGTCGGTTTGGAAGCCACCTGGCGCACTGGTGAGTGTGGAGCTCACGACTGGACCCTCTTCTCGCCGGGGATTTGTCGGCTCTGCCCTTATTACCTTACTTAAGTCCCGGGGCGGGGAGGGCGAAACCGTAGATTGCGGACACACCACCCGACCCTCGTCGGATCGGCGCGACAGGGCCGTCTCTGCCTGGCGGGCCCGTTCGATACCCGGACCGGCCATCGTGGCGGTTCCCGCTCACCGCACACTCACGCTGCGTTATCGTGCCGACAGAGGCCGAGCCGGTCCGCGCAGCGCCGTAGGGCCCGCCCGGTGCGCCGCTCCACCCGCAACCAGTGAGGGATACCGACAATGACCGACGACCGGTTCGCGGTACTCGTCGTGTGTCACGCCAACCTGTGCCGCTCGCCGATGGCCGAGCGGTTGGCCCGCCAGACGATCGCGGACCGGCTGGGCCCGGACGCGGCCAGCTTCGAGGTGGTCAGCGCGGGCACCCACGCCTGGACCGGCCGCCCGATGCACCCGCTCGCCGCGGAGGTGCTGCGCGAACACGGCGTCGACGACAGCGGCTTCAGCAGTCAGCGGCTGACGGCCAGTCTGGTGCGCCGGGCGGATCTGGTGCTGACGGCCACCCGCCGGCAACGGGCGGAGTGTGTGGCGATGGTGCCCGCGGCGGTCCGCCGCACTTTCACCCTGCCCCAGTTCGGACGGCTGGCCTCGGCGGTGGCGCCCTACAGCCTCACCGCGATCTGGCCACCCCAGGCGCGCCTGCGCTCCATGCTCGACGAACTGCTGGTCATCCGGGGCGAGCTGCCCGTCCCGCCGGTCGAGCAGGACGAGCTGCCCGATCCGGTGGACCATCCGATCGGGGTCTTCCGTCGATGCGCCGGCGAGATCCAGTCGGTCTTCAATGTGATGACCGGGCTCATCGAGCCGATCTGACCGGCCCTTCGGCCTCCGCGGCGTCGGACTGCAGCTCGCCGCAGGCCATCAGGTCCGCCATGCTGGCGTCCTCGGCCGACGCGGCGGCCTTGCGCCGGGCCCGGGGGGTCGCGGTCCTGTCCTTGGCCGAGTAGTTGTCGTAGTAGTAGTAGGCGTCCGGGCCCTTGGCCGGAACCATGTTGAGCACGCAGCCGAGTAGCCGCGCGTCCACCGACTGCAGCGCCTGCACCGCCGACGTGATCTGGGAGCTGGTGGTCTTCTGGGCCCTGGCCAGCAGCAGCGCGCCGTCGGCGCGCGCCGCGACCACGGCGCCGTCGGTCACCGGAAGCAGCGGTGGGCAGTCGACGATGACCATGTCGAAGCGGTCCCGCAGCTTCTCCAGCAGTTCGGCCATGTGCCGCGAGCCCAGCAGCTCGCTGGGGTTGGGCGGCAGGAAGCCGCTCGGCAGCACCCACAGGCCGCTCCCCCACCGTTGCAGCACGTCGTCCACCTCGGCCTGGCCGACGAGCACGGTGGTCAGGCCGACCGCGCCCTCGATGCCCAGGTAGTCGGCGATCCGGGGCCGCCGCAGGTCGGCGTCGATGATCAGCACCTGCTGGCCGGCCTCGGCGAAGAGGACGGCCAGGTTGCACGCGGTCGAGGACTTCCCCTCGCCCGGCACCGCGCTGGTGACCACCAGCGTCTTGATCGGGCGGTCGATGTCGACGTACTGCAGGTTCGTCCGCAACTGCCGCAGCGCTTCCGCGCGCGGCGAATGACCGCCGGTGGTCATCAACGCGGAACCCGACTTGGCGTCGCCGTCGAAGGGCACCCCGGCCAGCACCGGGGCCGAGGCCAGTGACTGCAGCACCTCGCTGGTCTTGATGGTGGTGTCCAGCACCTCCCGCAGCATGGCCGCGACAGCCCCCGCGATCAGCCCGATCAGGATCCCCAGCGCGAGGTTGCGGACCGGACGCGGCTGCACCGGCCCGTCGCTGACCTGTGGGCCGGCGACCAGCTCCACCTTCACTGACGACGCCCGCATCCCGGGCGGCGTTTCCAGCAGCTCGACGAGCTTCTTGAACTCCACCGCCAAGTGCTCGGCGATGCGCAGGGACCGGTCCTTGGAGCCGTCGGTAACGGTCGCCTCCAACAGAACGGTCTCGGCGACAGCCTCGCCCACGATGCGCTTGCGCACCTGCAGCGGGGTGAGGCCGATCTGCGGCTTGCTGGCGATGGTCTTCGCCAACCGGTCGCCCGTGAGCAGGTTGGCGTACGACTTCACCCGCTCCTTGGAGAACAGTCCGCCCTGATAGGCGTCGGTCACGCGGGTGTTCGGCGTGGTGACGAAGAACGTCACCGAGGTCGCGTACTGCGGGGCTGTCTGGACGGTGATCAGGACGGCGAGGCCGACGCACACGGCCACCGCGGTCACCATCATCCACCAGCGTTTGCGAGCCACGCGGAGGTAGTCGCGTAGGTCCACGTGGGCCTCCTGAGTTGCAGCCGGGGGTTGTCGAAAAAAGGATATATCTCGTTACTAGCCCATCTTGGGCAATACCCGCGTTTGGGATGTAACCGAACTTTGGGTCTCTACGCTTTGACACGGACGGCGGCGACATCGGCCGCAAAGGGGCAAGTCGCCCCTCGCGTACCGACACGCTGGACTGTATGGGACGAAAGGTGAGGTTGTGCCCCTTAACGGCGTAGTTCTCCCTAAATATGACAGGCTTCGGGCGCTCACCCCACTGTCGGTGGACGGCGCCGCATGGGCGGCCGGACTCGTCGCGGCCGTGATCACCCGGTACGAATCCGCCCTCACCGGCCGGCACGTGGCGGCCACCGTGGCGATGGTCCTGCTGGCCGTGACGTTGCAGGCGTGCATCGGCCACCTTCAGTTCCTGTACCGGGGCCGCTACCGGTTCGCCAGCTTCGAGGAGGTACGGGCGGTCTCCCAGACGGTCCTGACGACGGCGGCCGTTCTGCTGGTCATCGCCCTGGCCATCGACGACCGGCCGGTACCCGCCAGCGCCCCCATCGTCGGCGGAATGCTGGCGCTCGTACTGATGCTGGCGGTCCGCTACCTGCGACGCGTGCAGCGGGAACGGACCCAGCGCCCGGACCCCCGCCTCGCCACCCCGGTGCTGCTGTTCGGCGCCGGCACGGCCGGACACACCCTGCTGCGCTCGATGCTGTGCGACCCGCGCGGCAGGTACCTGCCGGTTGGCGTGATCGACGATGACCCGGACAAGCGCCACCTGCGCACCTACGGGGTGCCGGTGCTCGGCGGTCGACAGGACATCGCAGCGGCCGTCACCGGCACCGGCGCGGCCACGGTGGTCTTCTCGGTCGCCAACGCCGACGCCCAGTTGGTCCGTGAGGTACGCCGGATCACCATGCGGGCCGGTGCGGAGTTCAAGGTCGTGCCCTCGGTCAGCGAGCTCATCGACGGCCGGGTGAGCGTCACGGACGTCCGCGACGTCCAGATCAGCGACCTGCTCGGCCGGCACCAGATCGACACCGATCTGGACTCGATCGCCGGCTACCTCACCGACAAGCGGGTTCTCGTGCTCGGCGCGGGGGGCTCGATCGGCTCCGAACTGTGCCGCCAGATCCACCGGTTCAAGCCGGCCGAGCTGATGATGCTCGACCGCGACGAGTCCGCCCTGCACGCGGTGCAGCTGTCCCTACACGGTCGCGCACTGCTCGACGACCCGGAACTCATTCTGGCGGATCTGCGCGACGGCGAGTCCATCCGGGAGATCTTCGACACCCGCCGCCCGCAGGTGGTGTTCCACGCCGCGGCGCTGAAGCACCTGCCTCTCCTCGAGCGGTACCCCGGCGAAGCGGTGAAGAGCAACATCTGGGGAACGCTCTCGGTCCTGGAAGCGGCCCACGGCGTGGAGCGGTTCGTCAACATCTCGACCGACAAGGCGGCCAACCCGGTCAGCGTGCTGGGCTACTCCAAGCGCATCACCGAACGGCTGACCGCGTACACCGCCGGAACCAGCAAGGGCACATTCCTCAGTGTGCGCTTCGGCAACGTGCTGGGCAGCCGGGGCTCGGTGCTGACCGCCTTCAGTGCCCAGGTCGCCAGCGGGGGGCCGATCACCGTGACCCACCCGGACGTCACCCGTTATCTGATGACCACGCAGGAAGCGGTGCACCTGGTTATCCAGGCGGCGGCCATCGGGCGTGACGGTGAGGCGCTGGTACTGGAGATGGGCAAGCCGGTGCGCATCGCCGAGGTGGCCCGCCAGATGGCCGAGCTGGCGCCGATCCCGGTCGACATCGAATACACCAGCCTGCGGCCGGGCGAGAAACTGCACGAGGACCTGTTCGGCACCGGCGAAGTGGACGCGCGACCGTTGCACCCACTGATCTCGCACGTCGAAGTGCCGCCGCTGGACCCGGCGCAGGTGCGTTTCCTGGACGCCTACGCGGCCCGTGACGCGCTGGCCGCCGAACTCGCCCGGCTCTGCGACGCCCGGGGGGTCGCCCACCCCGCCGGCGCGGCACAACCGAAGCTGGCGCAAACCGTCACGGCGTCCCTGCGGTTGGCCGACGCGTCGCAGGTGACCAGCGCCCACGCCACCCTGGCGCGGTAGGCCCGCCCGATGTGAGGACGCCACCGCCGATGTGAGGTCGCCACCGAATGCCCCCGGCGGCGACCTGCCCACCCGGGGATATCGGGGATGATTCACCGTTGCGCCGGTATTGCGGCGCACCGGACAGGTTCGCCTGGTATGGATCGTTACCTCAATGGTCGCTTTCCGGGCCGGCCGCCGATCAGTGCCGGATCAGGCACTGATCGGCCGGCTGTCGCCTGACGCCACAACGGGCCGCCCGGCCCCGACCACCCGAGCGTGGCCGTTCAGTGCTGGTGGAAGGCTTCGATCACGGCAGCCGGAATGCGACCCCGCTCGGAGACGTCGTAACCGTTCTTCGCCGCCCATTCCCGGATGGCGCGGTTCTGGTCGCGGTCCACCCGCCCCGGCGCGGCGACCCCGCCCCGACGCCCGTTGCGACGTGCCTCGACGCCGCCACGGCCCACCCGGTTGCCAGAACCGATGTACGGGTCCAGCGCCTTGCGCAACTTGCCCGCGTTCTTCTCGGACAGGTCGATGGTGTAGGAGACCCCATCCAGACCGAACTCGATACTCTCGTTCGCTTCGCTACCGTCGAGGTCATCGGTCAGAAGGGTAATCACTTGTTTCGCCACAGCAGATCACTCCCGGTGCTGGTTCATTAAGAGGCGATCAGTGTGACTGTTTCCTCGGCAATAAAGCAACTTCTGTCGCCAAAGGGTTGCCCGAACATCCCGACGCGCCGCGACTCGGACGCCGGCCGGCCGCTGTCCATGGCCGATCAGCCGCTGATTTCCGCCGACGAGTCGGGTTTCGGCGGGTACCCACGCACCCGGCACCCGCGGCAGCGACCGGACGCGCCCGACAGGCCCATTCTTGCCGGTGGGGCGGATGGGATTACCCGATAGGGCGGACGACCGGCCCCCCGCGCGAAACGACCGTACCCTGGCCGGCTCGACGTCGGCTATGCGGCGGCTCGACGTCGGCTATGCGGCGGCTCGACGTCCGTTATGCGGCCGCTCGACGTTGGTTATGCGGCGGTGCGGGCGGCAATCCGCGGGCTCGCCGGTGTCATCGGGACTCCACCGGCCGGGCGGCCGGGTTGGGGTTGAACACCGGGTGGAAGCTTTCCGGCGGGGCCAGGTAGCTGGTCCGAAGCCCCCCGGTGTCGATGACGATCTGGTCCACACCGATCGCCGGGTCGACCATCCACAGTTTCACCACGTGCTCGCCGGCCGTGGCCACCGTGATGGTGGCGGTCAGCTTCTCGACACCCTCCACCACGTTGCGCGACCAGGCCGCGGTGTCGGCGACCTCATTGGCCCCGGTCAGCACCGTCGCGGCCCCGGAGTCAACCCCGATCGCCAGCCGACGGCTGCCCAGCTCATTCAGCGACGGCAGCCGGTAGACGGTGACCGGGTACGTTCCGGCGCGGGCGAACCGCACGTTGTACTGCAGCTCCGGCGCCCGGGTCCGGACGTCCCCGGTGATCGGGACAGCGGTCGACGGGGTGCTGAGCACGGCGTCCCCGTGCCGCCCGAGGTGCGCGATCCGTTGCCACGCCGCACCGCCGCGGGTCACCTGCGCGTCGAAGTGCTCCGCCTCGATCGAGACGTACCCGTGGGCCTCGACGAATCCGCGCGCGTCGCGGCGGCCCGCGTCGCCGTCGTTGACCACCTCCAGCGGCACGGCGATCGCCCGGCCGGCTCCGGTGATGGTGACCCGGGGTGCGCTCGACCCGGCCGGCGCCGTCGCCCAGTCGACGCTGACCCACAGCCGGATCTGATCGGAGTTGGTTCCCGAGGTGGCACTGAGCACCACCCAGGGCGCATTGGCCGTGGCGGTCCAGGCCTGCGCGTTGAAGCCGGTGTTGAAGACGTCGATGAAGCGGCGGCCGCGGGTGTACGAGGAGAACGACAGCGGTCGGGTCACCCCGGTCTCGTTGCCTTCCGACGCCACCCCCAGGCCGACGGTCGACGTGACGGTCCTCCGGGTCAGGCCGGTGACCTTCGGCGCCTTGGGAACCTTCGCCGGGTACGCGTTGATGATGCCGTTCCATTTCCCGCCGGCGATGACGGTGTTGTAGCGCCGGGTGAGCGCGTCCTCGTCGGCCTGCGCCCGCTCGGCCAGGTCGGCGTACCGGTTCACGCCGGCGCCCCGCCCCTGCCGGACGGCCAGCGCGTTACGGTCCGCCCAGTAGAACTTCAGGTTCATCAGGTACGCCCCGTGCACCGGGTATTCCAGCAGTTCGAAGAAGGCGTCACGATACTGCGCCGGCAACTGGTGGGACAGCGCCTGGACCCGGGTGAGCAGGTCGCGGTAGGCGGTGAGTCTGGCGTCCGCCTCGTCGCCGTTGTCGACGGTCGACAGGGCGTTGCTCTCGATGAACTCCGGCCGGCGGATCGCGGCGAGGTGGTAGTACCTCTGCCGGATGTCGGCGATCTCGGCGGCATGGGTCTGCCCGAACTGCCGGCCCAGCCATTCCACCAGGAACGCGTTGACCTCGTCAGGGCCCCACCGGTCGATCTCCCACGCCAGCGCCATGGTGAATGCGGTGCCGACCTCCTGTGACTTCAGGTCGCCGACGTTGATGATCCAGGTGCGCCGGACCTGGTGGTCGTACCCCCGGCGCAGTTCCTGCCAGATCTTCATCAGTGACGTGGTGTCCAGCCACAGATAGCTTTTCGGCTTTCCCCAGTAGGAGATGTGGTAATACAGGCCGTTTCCGCCGGTGCGCCGCTGCTCGGCCACGGTGGGCAGTTGCCGCAGGTGGCCGTGGTTGTCGTCGGGCCAGATCAGGGTGACGTCGTCGGGCACCCGCACGCCCGCCTTGTACAGGCCGAGGACCTCCTTGTACGGAATGAAGATCTGCGGCACGTCCGCCACGTCGGAGTTGACCTCTTCGCTGATGATTCTGCGTTGTTCGGCGATGATGCTGTTCATCACCGCGACCTTCTCCGCGGTGGTACCGGCGTTCGCGGTGGCGAAGGCGGAATCGTGCACACCGCGCATGCCCAGCGTCCACACGTTGTCGTAGCGGGCGTGCGACCTGGCCCGGGTCCGCCAGTAGTCGGAGATCGTCCGGGGGTTGACCGTGTAGTCGTACACGGGGAGGCTGCCGTCGGCGTTGGGGTGCGCCTGCGCCCAGGGCGTCCACTCGTGCACCCCGTTGCGCAGCAGCGCCTCCGGGTGGCTGGAGCCCACCACGATGCCGTATTCGTCGGCCAGCCGGGCGTTGTCGGCGTACCTGTTGAAGTGGTCCGCCTCCGGATGCATCGCCGGCCACAGATAGTTGGCCTTCAGGCGCAGCATCAACTCGAAGATCCGGCGGTAGGTCACCGGGCCGATCCGCTTGTCGGTCTCCTGCATCCGGTTCGACCAGACCGCGAGGTTGTCCTCGTCGTTGATGAAGATGCCGCGGTAGCGGATCGCCGGCTCCCGCCGCTTGACCGTCACGGCCTCGACGGTGACGGTCTCCCGGGGTTGCACCGGTACGTCGGCCCACCAGTACCAGGGCGAGACGCCGATACGCTCGGACAGGTCATAGACCCCGTAGACGGTCCCCCGGCGGTCACTTCCGGCGATCACCAGCGCCCGGTCCACACCGGCGAACGGAGCCTGGACCACCTGGGTCACCGAGGCCTCCCAGCGGCCGGTGACCGCCGCGGTGTCCAGTTTGCCGGCGGCGATCAGCCGGTCGATCACGGGACTGCGCCCGATGGTGCCGATCAGCACCGCCGAGCGGGTCAGCCCGGTCGTGGTGTCGCGCACGGCCGGGCGCAGTCCGCTGACCCGTTCCACGTCCGCGCGCAGGTCGCCCACCGCCCGGGTGACCGCCACGTCGTCGGCGGAGTCGACGTACAGGTCCGCGGCGACGCCGGAGGCCACCAGCGGGAACGCGGCAGCGGCCCGGGCCGGTGCGGCGGTCACCGCGCTGACCGCCGGGATGAGCGGCACGGCCCCGGCGGCGACCATGCCGCGCAGGAACAGCCTGCGGTTGAACCCCTCGGCCTCGTTGTCGGGCACGGTGGTCACCTTCCGATCGGGATCAGCGCTCCCGTTGCCGCGCCGGGCGTGACGGGGTTCCTCGACCTGACGCGTGCGTTGGGAAAGCGGGCATCCGGCATCGACGGCAGGCGATGGGAATGAGGGCAGCTTAGCGATCCGACCCAGGGTGTCGTCAAGAAAGCCGGTGCTCGGATCTACCGACCTGGGCGGATTGTCCCACCGCCGGCGTCCCCCGGTTGCCGGCGACCGCACGGCGGTTGCGGATCTCGTGGGAACCACGCCCGGTGGGCGCGGCCGGTGCGATAGTTTGAGTTATGTTGGGTTTTGCCGGAATCGTCCGACAGCGGTGGCGGCGGTTCCGGCCCAGCCAATCCATCGCCGGAGTACGGGTCGCCGGAGTTCCGATCGCCGGCGCCAGCGTGGCCGGGCTGGCGACGGTGCTGGCCGTCTACGCCGGGCGGGCCAGGCGCGGCCGGGCCGACCTGAGCGCCAGCGAGCAACGGTTCCGCGGACTGTTCGAGAACACCCTGGTCGGCATGGTGTTCACCGCCCTCGACGGCAGCTTCCTCACGGTGAACCAGGCCCTCTGCCAGATGGTGGGGCGGTCCGCCGACGAGCTGGAGCACCGTGGCTGGCAGGCACTGACCCATCCGGACGACCGGGCGGAGAGCGCCCGCGAGGTCGCCGAGGTGATCGCCGGACGGCGCCGCGGGTTCCGCCTCGCCAAGCGCTACCTGCACTCCGACGGTCGGGTGATCCACGTCGAGGTCACCTCGACACTGCTGCGGGACGACAGCGGACAACCGTTGCACTTCGTCACCCAGATCCTCGACGTCAGCGAACGGCACCGCCTGCAGGAGCAGCAGGAGCGGATCCAGGACGCCCTCGCCGAGCAGGCCGCCGAGCTGCGCCGGGCCAACGCCGAGCTGCAGCACGCCAACCGGCGCATCGCCGACCTCGTCACGATGCTCGCCCACGATGTCCGTCAGCCGCTCGGCGCCATCGCCGGTTACTGTGCCCTGCTGCTCGACGGCTGGCAGGACAGCTCCGACGCGGAGAAGCAGACCGACCTGCGCCGGCTCGCCACCGCCGGGCGGTCCGCCAACCAGCTGGTCGAGGAGGTCCTCACGCTGACCCAGCTCGACGCCGACGCCGCCCGCCCGAGCACCACCAGGGTCTGGCTGGTCAGCGCACTGGCCACGGCGGTCGACGTCCTTCCCGCGCTGGATCGCGCCGCCATCACCATCGACACGCCCGCCGACCTCGTGGTTCTCGTCGACCCCCGGCACCTGCACCAGATCCTGGTCAACCTGATCGGCAACGCCTGCAAGTACGGGGCGGCACCGATCCGGCTGGCCTCCGTCCGGCACGGGGACGCGGTCGAGGTGTCGGTCAGCGACGCCGGACAGGGCGTGCCCACCGAGTTCGTACCGCGGCTCTTCGACCGGTTCACCCGGGCGAGCACCGGCGTCGCGCCGGAGCGGCAGGGCACCGGGGTGGGCCTGTACATCGTCCGCCAACTCGCCGAGGCCAACGGCGCGAGCATCAGGTACCAGCCGAACCGACCGCACGGCAGCACCTTCGTGGTGCGCCTGCCCGGGGCCTTGAACTCCGGCCACGACCCGGTCCCCCATCGAAGCGCCGGTCCGGTTCCGGGCGCCGGTGCGGTCCCGGCGCCCGGCAATCCCCGGGTGGGGGCCGCCGGGCGCCGCACCCGGTAGACCGGACCCGACATTCACCCGCTCCGGCGCCTACGGGTCCGACATTCCACCGGCTCGGCGCCTACGGGTCACGGCGGCGCACCACGATCGCGGCGACGAGGGCCGCGAGGACCGGCCACACCACGTACACCGTCCATGATCCGGTGGTGGTCGCCGGGTACGCGACGGGCGCCCAGACGGGCGCCGGGCGGGTGTCGACGAGGTGCTGCCAGGCCGTGAGGGGCAGGGCGTGGTTGACGGCGGCCTCCCAGCGACGATCGTCGTCGACGGCGGTCGGCACCAGGATGAGGACGACGGCGGCCGAGACAATGGCCGGTGCGCCGTACCGCAGGAGCGCCCCGAGGCCCATCCCGACCAGTGCGCACACCGGCACCAGCAGCGTGGAGGCCGCGATGGCCGGGAGCACCCCGGGGCCGGTGACCGGGTAGCCGGCCTGCCGTCCCGACAGGATGGCCTGGGACAGCCCGAACGAGGTCACCGCGGCGATCGCCCCCACGACCATCATCACGCCGGCCAGAACGACGATCTTGGCGGTGGCCACCGAGCCGCGGTCCGGGACGGCGGCGAAGGTGGCGCGGATCAGTCCGGTGGCGTACTCACCGACTACGGTGACGGCCCCGACGCTGGCGGCGGCCAGCATGATGAACACGTACGCCTGCTCCGGGAAGGCATCCCGCAGCGGGTTGAACAGGGCCCGGCGGTCGGCGGAATAGGTCGGCCAGTTCCGGTGGTCGGCGAGCGCGGCGTTCGCGCTGAAACCGACGGCGGCGGCCATGATCAGCGCGAGTGACCCGTAGGTCGAGCGCAGCGACCAGAGCTTCGTCCATTCGGCGGCGAGCAGGTCGCGGAACCTGGCGGAGGGCTCGGCTGGGCGGGTGGTGCCGGTCGCGGACGTGGTCGGCCGGTTCATCGCGGGCCTCCGGAGCGATACCCGACGCCTCCGGCGGGATACCCGACGCTTCCGGCGGTGAGTTCCATGAAGGCCTCCTCCAGCGACCCCCGGTGGGTGGTCAGGCTGTGGATCAGGATCCGGTGGTCGAAGGCCAGTTCACCGATGCGCGCCGCGGTCAGCCCGGTGACGCTCAGCCCCGACGCACCGTCCGGGCGGATGGACGCGCCGGCGGTGCTCAGCACATCGGCCAGAGCCGGGGCGTCCGGGGTGCGGACCAGGACGTACGCGCCGGTGCCGCGCGCCGCGAAGTCGGCGAGGTCCTCGTGCGCGATCAGCCGGCCCTGGCCGATGACGACGATCCGGTCAGCGGTGTGCTGCATCTCGCTCATCAGGTGACTGGAGACGAACACGGTGCGTCCCTGGTCGGCCAGGCGCCGGAACAGGTCGCGCACCCACCGCACACCCTCGGGGTCCAGGCCGTTGAACGGCTCGTCGAAGAGCAGCACGGGCGGGTCGCCGAGCAGGGCGGCGGCGATACCCAACCGCTGTTTCATGCCCAGTGAGAAGCCACCGACGCGGCGGTGGGCGGCGCCGGCGAGCCCGACGTCGCCCAGCACCTCGTCGACCCGTCCCGGCGGGATGCGGTTGCTGCGGGCCAGGGCGCGCAGGTGCGCCGCGGCACTGCGCCCGCCGTGGACGTCGGCGGCGTCGAGCAGCGCTCCGACGTGGCGCAGGCCACGGGGACGGGTTCGGAACGGCCGTCCGTCCACAGTGGCGCTCCCGCTGGTGGGTCGGTGCAGCCCCAGAATCAGCCGCAGCGTGGTGGATTTGCCGGCCCCGTTGGGACCGAGGAACCCGGTGACGTGGCCCGGCCGTACGGTGCAGGTCAGGGCGTTCACGGCGGTGGTCCGGCCGTAACGCTTGGTCAGCTCATGAAGTTCGATCACCGGTTCCACGGTGCCGGGCGGCGCGCCGCCCGGCATCCGGCCCGGGACCGCATTCCCGCCCGCGTCCATTGGTCCGTGGGCTTACGCCCCCGGGCCGATGCCAGGCCGGGGACCGGAGGGCTACCTTGGGCGGGTGGACGGCACACCGGATCCGCCCCGGCCGGCGCGGCCCGCCCCGGCCGGGCCGACCGTCGTGGCGTGGTGCGCAGCGGCCGCGTTCCCCGTCGTGTTGTACGTCACCGTGCTCAACACCCACGGCGGGCACACCGTCCCGCGCGCGCTGCTCCCAGCGGTGATCGTGATGCTGCCGGCCGGGCTGCTGCGCCGTCGACCGCTGACGGCGCTGGCGCTGATGCTGTCCGGCTCCCTCGCCGTGACGGCGACACTGGGTACCGCGGACGTCGGCTACACCCAGGCGGTGCTGACAGCGCTCGCCGTGGGTGTCGTCGCGGCCGTCGAGCGGCGTCGCGTCTCGATCGTCGCCCTGGTCGCCACGCTCGGTACGCAGACCGCCGCCGTCGCCTTCTACACCGCCGACAGCGGCGTCTTCGCGATGTCGGCGGCGTTCGTCGCCCTGGCGGTCTTCGCGGCGTGGACGACCGGTGATTCCATCCGGCAGCGCCGCGTGCACGCCGACGCGCTGCGCTCGCAGGCCGCCGCCCAGGCGGTCACCGCGGAACGGCTCCGGATCGCGCGTGAGCTGCATGACATGATCGCGCACAGCATCGGGGTCATCGCCATTCAGGCGGGCGTGGGCAGCCGGGTGCTGGAAACCCGACCGGCCGAGGCCCGCACCGCGCTGGACACCATCGAGGCCACCAGCCGGCAGACCCTGGCCGAGTTGCGGCGGGTACTCGGCGGGCTGCGCCGGACCGACCCCGATCCCGGCCCGGGGTCCACGCCGGTGGGCCCGGCGCCAACACTGGCCGACGTCGACCGGATAGCCGCCGGGGCCCGCGACGCCGGCGTCCGGGTCGAGGTGCGCTGGCGGGGACAGCGGCGACCGTTGCCCGCCCACATCGATCTGTCCGCGTTCCGCATCGTCCAGGAAGCGCTCACCAACGTCCTGCGGCACGCGGACGCCAGGGAGTGCCGGGTGACTCTTGAGCACCGCGACGACGGGCTGGCCATCGAGGTGGTCGACGACGGCCGTCGCGGCGCCGGCACGGGCATCGGGTACGGCATCACCGGAATGCGCGAGCGCGTCGGCCTGCTACACGGCGAGTTCAGCGCCGGGCCCCGACCCGGAGGTGGCTTCCGGGTGACGGCCCGGCTACCCGTCCCGGGGCGGGCGTGACGGGGATCCGGGTCGTCCTCGCGGACGACCAGCCGCTGGTCCGCGCCGGGCTTCGGGTGCTGATCTCCGACACCCCGGACATCAGTGTCGTGGGGGAGGCGGCGACCGGCGCCGAGGCGGTCCGGCGGGTCCGGGACACCTCCCCCGACGTGGTCATGATGGACATCCGGATGCCGGGCATGGACGGCATCGAGGCTACCCGGATGATCACGGCCGGGCCGGGTACGGCGCGGGTCGTCATGCTCACCACCTTCGACGACGACGATCACGTCTACGCCGCGCTGCGGGCCGGCGCCAGCGGATTCCTCGTCAAGGACATGGCGCTGGAGGATCTGCTCGGCGCGATCCGGGTCGTCGCCGCGGGCGACGCCCTGATCGCGCCGAGCGTCACCCGCCGCCTCATCGAGGTGTTCGCCGGGCAGTCCGCGCCGCCGGGGCCGCGACGAACGGTCTTGGGCATCACCGATCGGGAACGTGAGGTGCTGACCCTGGTCGGGCGGGGCATGTCCAACAGCGAGATCGCCGCCCACCTCGTCATCAGCATGGGCACCGCCAAGGCGCACGTGGCGCGATTGTTCACCAAGCTCGACGCCCGCGACCGGGTCCACCTGGTGATCATCGCCTACGAGGCCGGCCTGGTCGCTCCGCCCCGCTGACCCGCGACCCCCCGGGGCCCGACCGGCGGACGTAGGCCCACCGACCACGCCGCGAGCGGACAATGTGGCCCACAGCCGGACGCGACGGCGGGGCCGTCCGGAGAACCATTCCGCCTATGAGAAGCGCCTACCAACCACACCCACCACCACGGTACGGGCTCCGCCGGTGGCGGATCCCCGGCCTGCTGACGTCCCTGGCCGTCCTCGTGCCGGCCGGCATCACGCCGGTCGCGGCGGCCGAAGTGGACAGTGGTCGCCCCCCGGCCGGTGAGGCGGTCATCCGCCGCACCGCGCACGGCATCCCGCACATCCTCGCCGCCGACTACCGGGGGCTCGGACTCGGCGCGGGCTACGCGTTCGCCGAGGACAACCTGTGCTCCTTCGCCCGCACCGTGGTCACCCTCGCCGGCCAGCGGTCCCGCTCGTTCGGCCCGGGCGACCACATGTTCGACCCCCCGGGCAACCGCGCCAGCGACATCTACCACACGTGGGTAAACCGGTCGCGGGTGGTGGAGCGGCTGCTCGCCGGCGCCGCCCCCATCGGGCCGTCACCGCGGGCCCGGGAACTGGTCCGGGGCTACGCCGCCGGCTACAACCGGTACCTCGCCCAGCGCACCGTGGCCGGGCTTCCGGACCCGGACTGCCGGGGAGCCGGATGGGTGCGCCCGATCACCGAGCTGGACGTCTGGCGACGCGCGTACCGGCTCGCCGGCAACAACGGCGGGGAACGCGAGCTGATCGCGATCGTGGCGGCCACCCCGCCCCGCCCGGACGCCGGCGGCACGGCCAAGCCGCGGGCCGGTAACCGGGAGTTCACCCGGCGGCCGGCGACCGCGTCGGGCCCACCGTTGCGGCCGCGGACAACGCCAGGGCCGGCCAGCAACGCGGTCGCGATCGGCCGCTCGGCGTCGGCCGGCCGCACCGGCCTGCTGCTCGCCAACCCGCACCTGCCGTGGCAGGGCGGCCTGCTGTTGTCCCAACAGCACCTGACCATCCCGGGTGAGTTGGACGTCAGCGGTGCGGGCTTCCACGGGCTGCCGGTCGTCGCCATGGGACACACCGACCGGCTGGCCTGGACCCACACCGCGTCGACCGCGGAGACCACCACGTTGACCCGGCTCACCCTGGCCGACGGCGACCCGACGAGTTACGTCGTCGACGGGCAGCGGCGTCGGATGGAGCGCACCACGGTCACCGTCACGGTGCGCCAGGACGACGGCGGTCCGCGCCCGGAGCAGCACACCATCTACCGGACGCCGGACGGTCCGGTGCTGGCCGACGACTGGCGGCCCTGGTCGACCCGGACCGCGTACGTGTTGCACGACGCCAACGCCGACAACCTGCGGATCATCGACCAGTCGCTGGCCATGGGACGGTCGCACAGCGTCGCGCAGTTGCACGCGGCACTGGGCAGGCATGTCGGGATCCCGTGGGCGAACACCGTGGCCGCCGACGCCGGCGGCAGCGCCTACTACAGCGACATCCAGGTGGTGCCGCACGTCACCGACGAGCTGATCCGCCGCTGCGGCCGTCGGGACGACTTCGGCGGGGTCGTTCTCGACGGCAGCCGGTCCGCCTGCGGTTGGGGCAGTGACGCCGACGCCGTGACACCCGGCCTGTTCGGCCCCGGGCGGCTGCCGTCGCTGACCCGTACCGACGTGGTCAGCAACATGAACGACAGCCCGTGGCTGACCAATCCGGCCGCCCCGCTGACCGGGTACCCGTCGATCGTCGGGGACATCGGCACCGCACGCGGCGCCCGTACCCGGCTGGGCCTGGACATGATCGCCGACCGGCTCGATGGCGGCGACGGCCTCGGCCCACCCGGCTTCACCCTCGCCACCCTGCAGCGGACGATGCTGGGCAACCGCAACCTGAGCGCCGAGCACGGCCGCCCGGCGGTGGTGGCGATGTGCCGGGCCAACCCCCGGCTACCGGCCAGCGGCGGAACCCCCGTCGACGTGACGGCGGCGTGCGGTGTGCTGGCCGACTGGAACGGGCGGGCGGACCTCGACAGCCGGGGCGCGTTCCTGTGGCAACGATTCATCCGGGCGGCCGGCGCCAACGAGGTGCGGCTCGACGCCGTGCCGTTCGACCCGGCCGACCCGGTGCACACCCCACGCGGCGTGGCGGCGGACAACCTGGCCGTCCGAACGGTGTTCGCGGACACCGTGCGGCAGTTCAACGCCGCCGGCGTACCGGTCGACGTGGCCCTGCGCGATGTGCAACGCTTCGCCGGAGTGCCGATACACGGCTGCGACAACGGCTGCTTCAACGCCATCTGGGACCACGGCGCACCGGGGGGCGCCGGTGCACTGCCGGACGTCTCGTACGGATCGACGTTCATCATGGCTGTGGAACTCACCGCGACCGGGCCACGCAGCCGGACCCTGCTGGTCTACGGTCAGTCCAGCGACGTGACGTCGCCCCGGCACACCGATCAGGCCCGCCGCTACGCGGCCAAACAGTGGGTCACCGGGCGGTTCACCGCCGCCGAGATCGCCCGGGATCCCGAACTGACGGTCCGTACGTTGCCGGGCTGACCCGACGCGCGCCGGCACGGATCATCGGCTCGTCGTCGGCTACCAGCACGTGGATATCGAACCGCCCATGGAAGGAAACCCTTGCCGGCCAGCCGACCGTCGACAAAGCACAGCCGGTACCCGTCGAACAGAGCGTCGGTGACCCGGTAGTACTCACACGACCGCCGGACACCACGGGCGGCTCCGTCGACCATCCTGACCCGTTCCTGCAGGTCGATCAGGCCGTGCCCACCACCGGTGACCCGCGCCCAGGAGCGGCCGGCCGGCCGTTGGCGACCGTGATCACCGTCTCGGTGTCGTCCCCGTCCACCCGCACCGTGACCGTCGCCCCGGCCGCGTGCTTGGCGGCATTCGTCAGTGCCTCCTGCACAACCCGGTACGCCGCCCGCCCGACCATCGGCGACATCGCCCCGGCGACCCCGGCGGTGGCGAATTCGATGATCATCCCGGACGCACGGGAGCGCAGGACGAGTTCCTCGATGCTCTCCCGCACCGGCCCCAACGGCGACGGGCCGGTGCCCTCCGAAGTATGCCGATGATGCGCCGGAGCCGCTCGGTGGCATCGACCGCCGACGCCCGAAGCTCGCCCACGACCGCCTGATGTCTCGCGTCGAGGCCGCGGTCCAGCCCAGGGCGCCAGCCCGCATCGTGATCAGACTGAGGTCATGACCGAGCGGGTCGTGCATGTCCTACGATCCGCGCCCGCTCGCGCAGCCGCGCTTCCCGACCAACCAGGCGACGAATCGATTTCCAGCTGCCCGGCACGCCGCCAGCCGGACTCGGCTAGCACCGTCCGCAAACGTGCCCCCGGCAGGAATCGAACCTGCGACCTGCGGTTTAGGAAACCGATGCTCTATCCCCTGAGCTACGAGGGCGCGAGGGCACAGCCTACCTGCCTGCGGTGTCCGGCTGTCGCCTGGGTTTACCGGCCGTTGTCAGGGGTTCCGTTCCGTCAGACCGCCGACTGCGGATCCCACGCCGACCCCACCACCGCCGCGATGATCTTGTTTCGGGCCGTAGCGTCCGCCCGTTGCGCTGCGTTTGCTTCCGTGCCGCGATCTCATTCTCCGCTACGGATGCCACACGGACACCACGCCAAGATCACAACTCATCCACGTTTATCTATATCTACTGAACGGTTAAGTAAATGGATGATGCCGCCTGGCCCCGACTTGGTCGGGCGCCACACCGCCGTCCACCGTCCCACGCCTGCGTGCCCGACCCGCACACGGGGAGCCGCGGCGTGACGCGTCGTTGCCTGGACTTCATAGATCGTTCTAGGGTTGACCGTGTGGCCCCACCAGGCGAAGATCCGATGCGGCCCGGTCCGCGTGCACTGTTTCCCCAGGACATGGGAGCGGTCGTGGCCCGTGAGGTGCTGGACGCTCTGCTAGTCCTCGGACAGGCCTGCAACGACGCCGGGTTGGCGGTACTGGACGCGCAGAGCCAATTCGCCCAAGCGGCCGAGGGTTTGTGGCGCTGCTGGGATCACACCAACATCGGTGATGCGCTCGGGCGGGTCACCGAGGATCGCTTCGCGGCGTGCCGCGATCACGTCGAGCGGTTGACCGCTGTGTACGCCTGGGCGGCGGCGCAGTACGCGACCTGCGCGGTACAGGCCGCGAGCCGGGTCGCCGACGGCGAGCCGGCGTCGGTGCCTTCTCTCGCGGTGTTGCCGTCAGACGTGCTCCTGCTCTCGCAGATTCATGTGCCGTTGCTGCAGATCCCCGACCGGTCGGCATCGGGGCGCTGGCGCAGCCGGGTGCCGCGCGAGAACGTCGCTCTGGCGGCCGACCACAAGCGGCTGATCGCAGCGATGAAGTCGGTCGAGAGCCCGTCCGTTACCTTCGACGAACCCAGCAGGGTAGCCGAGCGGCAGGACGCGTACCTCCTCGAAGCCGAGTTCCCGGCCGCCCTGCACGAGTACGCCGCCAGTTGCGTATTCGCGCTGGCAATGATGTCCGTGCCCGATACCTGATCCTCTTCACCTGTGCCTCATCCCGAGGTGCCAGGACCACCACGCGCCGCCAGAAGGTCCAGGATGCGTGCGGAGCTGGTCGAGGTTCTTGCGGGGCCATCGGCGGCCTGGTCGACCTGGCCGCCGCGGTCCGCACCGTCGGCGCTGGCCGCCGCCACGCCGCCGTCGACCACCGCCTATCGATCTGACTGCCTCCACAGCTATCGTCCTGGGTTCAGGGGATGTGCTGGTGTGGGGGTCTTAACGTCGAGGGGCCGGCGAGGGGGTCCGCGGCCCTATGGCGATGGGCGAGCAGGATCAAATTTGCCTGGTCGAGGCGATACATGATCTTCTCGGCGTTGGCCGGTGCTGCTAGCTGCTCGTAGAAGGCTCGGGCGTCGGTGTTGTCGCGGTCGGTCGCCCACTCGACTCGGCTGCACCCGGCCTCCGCAGCGATGGAGCAGATGTGGGCGATGAGTTGTGCGCCTACGCCGCAACGCCGATGACTGCGCCAAACGTAAAGTTCGTTCAGGTAAAGCGAGACCGTCACACCCGCTCTGTCGACTGCAAATAGACCACTTCGTCGGCGAGGACGGACTGGGAGACCGGCCGGTAGCCGCCTCGATGATCTGGAATGGCGTCGCCTGCAAGATTAGCAACCTACCGGCGACCGGACGTCGCCCGCTCGTTGGCGACGGCCGGTCGAACCGCGCCGC
>DASVVF010001007.1:0-1830 GCA_036386695.1 Catenuloplanes sp.
GGAGGGCCGATTCCGTGGTGCCGGGTCACAGCCGCAACGCGTGCCGCTCCAGCATGCGGGCATGGTCGCTGTCCAGGTCACCGAGCACGAAGCCGCCACCGTGCACGTTGTACAGGCCGGCCGGGGCGCCGACCCGGTCCGGCCGGTAGACCCGCAGCCCCACCGGCGGGGCGCCGGCCGGCCCGGGCACGAGGTGCTCGCTGACCGTGACCCCGTCGTCGTCCGGCTCACCGGCCGCCGCCATCATCTCGGCGTTCAGCCGCCGGGCCTCCGGCAGGTCGGAGACATCCAACGCCGGCAGCGTCGGGATTCCGGCGGCGACCTCGGGGTCGAAGGCGTACGTCATGGTGACCTCCCATGGATGCGGTGCGGCGAACGCAGTGATGACCATGAGCATGCCGCGCCCGGGCCAGACGCGTCGAGCGCGGCGCCGTGGCCGTGATGACCTACGCTGGCCCGATGGCAGCGTGTCCCGAGCTGACCTGGGACCGCCCGTGAGGGCGGGCCGACGGTCTCTCCGGGGAAACCCCGGGGACGCAACTGGCACCACCGCAGCGCATCGCCTGCGCGCCGGTGCGCTTCGCGCACCTCAGCGCACGCACGGCCGGGCATCGTCGGGGCACGCCGCCGCCAACCCCGCCGGACGCCGGTGACCGGCGCGGCCACCACCGGCGCGGCCACCACCGGCGCGGATCGGGCGGTCGCCGCCGCGTTGGCGGACGGCTTCCTGGCCGGCCGGTGGACCCGACCGGAACTCATCGAACGCGGCCGCCGGGTACTCGGTGCCCGCCCACCCTGGCTCTCCCCGCTGGTGAGCACCGTCCTGCGGGCGTACCGGGTCGCCCCGCTGGACCGTCCCCGGGAGTTCGCCCGCTTCATCGCCGCCACCGCACGCTTCCGGGTGGCCGCCGCCGCCGCCCGACGGCGCGGGCGGCCGCTGCGGGCGCGCGAGCGTCCGGTCCGCCCGACCGGCACGGTGCGCTCCCGGTGGGATACCCCGTTGCTGGACGACCTGGCCGGGCTGGCGACGTTCCTGGGGCTGACCGACGACGAACTCGACTGGTACGCCGACCGGAGGTGGCTCAACCGGCACGCCGGTGACGCCGCACTGCACCACTACGACTACACCTGGCTGCCGGGACGGCTCATCGAGGCACCCAAGGCACGACTGCGGGCCCTGCACCGACGCCTGTTGACGGAGCTGTTCGGCCGGATCCCGGTGCACGACGCCGTGCACGGGTTCGTGCCCGGGCGCTCGGCGCACACCTTCGCCGCGGCGCACGCCGGCCGGGCCACGGTCATCCGGGTGGACCTCACCTCGTTCTTCGCCAGCGTCACCGCGCCCCGGGTGTACGGCATGCTGCGCACCGCCGGCTATCCCGAACCGGTGGCCCACACGCTCGCCGCGTTGTGCACCACCCGGACACCGGCCGCGGTGGTGCGCGCGGCGTCGGCGCGGCTACCGCAGCGGGCGTACCGGCAGGCCCTGCTGCGCCAGCCGCACCTGCCCCAGGGCGCGCCGACCTCGCCCGTGCTGGCGAACCTGTGCGGCTACCGCCTCGACCGCCGGCTGGCTGGCCTCGCCGCCGCCTTCGACGTCGGCTACACCCGCTACGCCGACGACCTGGCGTTCTCCGGCGACCTGAGCGGGCCGCGGGCGCGGACGCTGGTGGCGCGGGTCGGCACCATCGCGGCGCAGGAGGGGTTCCGGGCCCACCCGGCGAAGACCCGGATCCGTGGGCAGGGCGACCGGCAGTTGCTCGCCGGCCTGGTGGTCAACCACCGCCCCGCGGTCCCCCGCCGGGAATACGACCAGCTGCGTGCCATCCT
>DASVVF010001008.1:0-7636 GCA_036386695.1 Catenuloplanes sp.
GCCGTCGGCCCCCGGCTGTGCGTGGCGTACGAACGCAACGTCGAGACCAACGCCCAGCTGGAGCGCGCCGGCATCGAGGTGATCCGGATCGCCGGGTCGGAGCTGGGTTCCGGTCGCGGCGGCCCGCGCTGCATGTCCTGCCCGATCACCCGCGCGGCACTGACCTGAGACCCGGCCGGCACAACGCCGACCCCCCCGGCCCCGGGCGCTGGCCACGACCGGGGGGTTCGCGAACCGGACCGGCGTGATCGGCGAGCGGGACCGGCGTGATCGGCGAGCGGGACCGGCGTGCTCGGCGAGCGGGACCGGGGGCTCGTCAGCGCAGGGTCAGCTGGCGGCCGACCAGGCCCGCTTTGGCCCGGCGGGCCGCGCTGTCCAGCGGGGCCGGGTCGCCCAGGGCGTCGGCGTACCGCTTGGCGAAGTCGGCAACCGGGGCCTCCCAGTCGGCCGCCTCCGGGCCGCCCGGGATGTCCCAGACCGGTACCAGCCGACCGTGCGCCCGGAACATCCCGGCGAACTTCGTGCCCTCGGCCAGCAGCAGGTCACCACCGGCCGACAGCCGGGCCAGCGCGTCCAGTGCGGCGTCCTCGTCGTCGGGCAGCACCCAGCGGACGTGGCCCTTGTCCGGCACCCGGCACCAGTACGCCGCCCGGGCCGCGGACAGCCGCACCGTGGGGTAGATGGAGGCGTTGGCCCGCTCCAGGGACGCCTTGACGTTCGGGTCGTCGGCGGCACCCTCGTCGAGCCAGTACTCGAAGCCGTCGTGCATGGTGATGTCGAGCGGTCCGTCGTCCAGCACGTCGGGCAGCCGGGGCCCTTCGCCGGGCAGCGGCGGCACCGTGACCGGCTCGCCCGGCTCGGTCTCCAGCGCGCGCAGCAACGCCACCGCGAGGTCGCGGGACGGGTCGCCGGACTGCACGTGCCGCTGCAGGCCCAGGAACACCCGCCCGTCCGGTCGGGTCATCGCCGGCCAGGCCATCGGCAGAACGGTCGACAGGATCACCTGGCGCTCGCCGAAGCGCTCCACCAGGTCGGGCTTCAGTCGCAGCGGCGCGGAGGCGGCCGGCACCAGCTCCCGCAGGGCGATCCACTCCGCCTCGTCGACCAGGCCTTCGAACGGCCGGGGTACGAAGACGTCGCGCACCTTCGCGCGCTTGGGTGCCGCATCGGTCGCGGCTGACCGGGGGGTTTTTCGACGCTTGCTCACGGCGACCCAGCCTAGGCCCCGGCGGTCGGCGACGGGGGACCGCCCGCCGATCCGGTGTCGCGCCGGCGGCGGCGACCCGGGCGCGGGAGGGGCGCGGGAGGGGCGCGGGGAGGCCGGCGGCCCTGGTGGCGACCGGGGGGCTAACCGCGCGGCAGGCGTACCTCGACGACCGTGCCGCCGCCGTCGCGCGGGCGCATCGAGACCCAACCGTCCTGCCGCTCGACCACCCGGCGCACCAGGTAGAGGCCCAGGCCGGCACCCCGGTACCGGCGCCGGTCCCCGGACTCCCCCTGCCAGAACCGGTCGAACGCGCGCTCGACGTGTTCCGGCCGGATGCCGACGCCACGGTCGCTGACCCGGAACGCCACCGTGCGCGCGTCGGCCTGCGCGGTCAGCTCGACCGGGGTGTCCGCCGGGGAGTACTTGTCCGCGTTCGTGGCCAGCTCGGTGAGCAGGGTCGGCACCGAGGCCCGGTCGCCGAGGGCCTTGGGTAGGTCGCGCGGGAGGTCTACCCGCAGCCGCCGGCGCAGGTCGGCGGGTAGGCCGGCCACCGCCGTGCGCAGGGCCTCCACCAGGTCGAAGGGTGTGGCGGCACCCCCGGCGGGGCCCGCTTCGCTGGCCGAGGCGAGCAGCCGGTCGACGAGTCGGGCCAGCTCACCGGAGCGCTGCCCGATGACCCGGACGGCCTCCTGCCGGCCGCTGTCGCCGAGTGAGTTCCAGTGCGTGGTGAGGGTGTCGGCGTACCCCTTGATGACCGTGACCGGGGTGCGCAGCTCGTGGCTGGTCACCGCGACGAACAGGTCCCGGTCCAGCTCGCGCCGGTGCTGGTCGGTGACGTCGCGGAAGGTGACCACCCGGGAACCCAGGCTGCCCGGCAGGTCACCGGAGGTGATCTTCAGCCAGTGGCCGTCGGGCATCCGCTGGTCGATCACCTGTCCCGGCGGCGGCAGTGGGAAGGGCAGGGGCTGGTTCAGCATGTCGACGGCCGCCCGCCCGGTGACCTGTTCGGCCGCCGGGTTCCACAACTGGACGAAGCCCTCCCGGTCGATGACGGCCAGGCCGTCGGCGAGGGCCGCGACCACCGGCCCGTCCCCGTGCACCGGCAGGCCGGCCTGGTCGCTGTACATCCGGGCGGCACACGCGGCCAGGTACGTGATCAGCTGGTGGAGTTCGGGGCCGAACGACCCGGTCGCCGGATCGCGGGGCGGCTGGGCCGCCGGGAAGTACGCCTGGAGTGAGCCCACGGTCAACCCGCCCAGCTCTACCCGGGCGGCCAGCACCCGGCGCAGGCCCCGCCCGGCCAGTTGACCGGCCAGCTCCGCGGTGAGCGCGTCGACGGTCAGCTCGACGCTGCGGCCGGAGGCCGTCAGCCGCGCGTTGCCCGGGTCGACCGGCCGGCCGATCGCCCAGGCGCAGGCGCCGGTGGCCGCGATGACCCTGGTGCCGGCCGGGCCCGACTCGGCGAAGGTCATCCCCAGCGCGCCGAGGGTCTCCTGGGCGAGCTGCAACAAATCACCCAGGACGGACAGCCCCGATTCGCCGGAGTTGATCCGGTCGATGATCGCGGTGTGCCCGACGATCAGAGCGGCGTAGTCAGGGCGCTCCGGCATGGACGCCAGTCTGCCTGGCGGGCCGGCGTTTCGTCAGGCCGGCCTCAGCGGCCGAGCCGGGCCAGCGCCCGGGCCGGATAATCGGTGATCACGCCGTTGGCCCCGCCGGCGACCACCCGTTCCAGGTCCACCGGGTCGTTCACGGTCCACACGTACACCTGATGGCCGGCCGCCCGTAGCGTCCGCAGCAGGCCGGGGCGGCTGCGCAGCAGGCCGACGCTGGGCGCGGCGACCGCCGCCCCGAACGGTAGCCGCTGGAGCCGGACCCGGGGTGGCAGCACATCCAGCAACAGCGCCGTGGGCAGGGTCGGGGCGAGTTGGCCCAGCACCCGGATCGCCAGTGGGGAGAACGACATGACGGTGACCCGGACGGCATCGTCGGGCACCGGAGCGGCCAGCCCGTAGCGGCGCAGCAGGGCCACCAGGCGGCGTTCCACCTCCGCGCCGTACCGGGATGGGTGTTTGGTCTCGATGAGCAGATGGACGTCGCGTCCGGCGTCCCGGACGGCGTCGAGCAGCCGGGCCAGGGTGAGCAGGCGTACCCGGTCCGGGTCGGGGGGGTCGTCGGCCGGGACCGGCTCAGCCGGGGGGCCGGTGATCGGGGCGGCGGGCCGATGCCAGGAGCCGAAGTCCAGATTGTTGAGATCCGCCAGGGTATGGGCGCTGACCCGGCCCCGGCCGTTGCTGGTCCGGTTGAGCCGGCGGTCGTGTACGCAGACGAGATGACCGTCCCGGGTGAGCCGTACGTCACACTCCAGCCCGTCGGCGCCCTCCGCGAGCGCGTGCAGGTAGGCGGCCAGCGTGTGTTCGGGCAACGCCGCGGACGAACCGCGGTGGGCGAAGACCAGCGGACCCGGACCGGCTGCGGACAACTCAGAGCACCCGGGCCGGGTGCCCGTCGTCGGTGACGAGTTCCCGGCCGGCGGCGGACCAGGCCATCAGCCCGCCGTCCAGGTTGCGCACATTGTCCCACCCGTGGCCGAGCAGGTAGGAGACCACCTGACCGGAGCGCCCGCCGGACCGGCACACCACCACCACGTCCGCGTCGGTGGGCACCTCGGCCATCCGGACCGGCACGTCCATCATCGGCAGGTGGTGCGCGCCCGGCGCGTGGCCGGCCGTCCACTCGTCCGGCTCGCGGACGTCGAGCAGGTACGCCCCGGGGGCGACTTCCGGCGCGGTCACGGTGGGAATCTGGGGTCCGAACACGCCATCCAGCCTAGGGGTCGGTCGGTGGCCCGAATACCCGCACCCGGCATCACTTCTCCCGGGCCACGACCTGCGGATTCGCCACCACGAACTCGGCGACCCGGTCCTCCCGGAGCGCCTTGAACATCTCCTGGCTGATCGGGTCGAGCTCCTCGCGGCCCGCGCCGTTGCCGCGGAACGTCCCGCCGTTGGTGCGCAGCAGCATCAGCTCGTTGGCGGTGATGCCCTTCAGGGTGAAGATGAAGTCCGCCACCGGCGTGCCGCCGGTGTCCAGCACGAAAGCCTTGCCGGCGGCCTGCATCAGCCCGTTGAGCTTGAGCGGATTGGTGACCACGCCGCCATCCATGGCCTTCTTGGCCATCGCCTTGATCAGTTGCTGCTGGTGCCGTTGCCGGTCGTAGTCCCCGTTTGTCAGTCCGTAACGCTGCCGGGAGAAGTCCAGGGCCTCCCAGCCGGCCATGTTGCGGCAACCCACCTTGTGGACGACGGGCTCCTTGCGGCCGGTCATCCGCTTCGCGTCGGCGTTCCAGTGCGGCCGTCCGTCGACCAGCGTCATGTGCTGCGACTGGACCCGCTGGTCGACGCACATCTTGACGCCCCCCAGCGCCTCGATCACACCCCGGAAGCCCCCGAAGTCGATGATCGCGGCGCCGTCGAAGCTCATCCCGGTCAGCTTCTTGATCGTCTTGGCCATCATCTGGGCGCCACCGGGCCAGCCGCCGTGGCGCGCGCCGAAGAAGAACGCCTCGTTCGCCTTCGCCGGCCCACCCGCGAAGCCGGTCTTGGGGTCGGCCGGCATCTCCACCTGGGTGTCGCGGGGGATCGAGATCAGGTACGCCTGGTCATGCGACGCCGGGATGTGCAGCACGATGATCGTGTCGGCCCGGGTGTCGTTGACATGCCACTGGGCACGCGCGTCGACCCCCAGCAACAGCAGGTCCACCGGCCCCCGCAGGTTGTTGCCGCCCTCGGCGGCGGTCTTACCCGCGTCCCCGATGAGGTTGCTCTGGGTGATCGCGTCCGTCGCCTGACCGATGAGCGCCTTGCTGCCCACGATGGCGCCGCCGCTGAGCATCATCAGCACCGCTCCGAAGATCACCGTCAGCCGGGCCCAGAGCGGGTCCTGCTGGCGGCGGGACACCGCACCCGGCAACCGGCCCGGCGGTTCCGCCTGCTCAGCGCGGCGCACCCGGGGCATCGCAGTCCCGTCCGGCACCGGCGCGGGACGCTGGCGGGTCTGCACCGGCATGCCTGCTCTCCCGGGGAACGTGACGATGGGGCCAGCCCACTGTACGGACAGGGCGGGTCTCCCGCGACTTTCCCGTCGCTACATTTTCCTGTTGCCGGAACGTCAGCCTACGGACGTATCGGGCGTCCCGGACGGCGGTCGGAAAACCCGGCGGGCGACCGCACGACCACCGGGGTCAGCCCCCGGCACTCGGCGCCGGCTTGACGTTCGCGGTGGCCCAGTCGGCCATCTTGTCCGCGGCCATCGCCTGGTAGAGGGCCAGCGCCTTCTCCCGATCGGCGACCACCACCGACTCGCCGTCCACGTCGTCGCTGCCCTTGTTGGGGCTGGTGACGAACTGCAGGTTGTCGCCGCGCAGATTGCGGAACTTCACCGCCATGTCGACCAGCGAAAACCCCTTGTCGACCGTCACCGCCGCCGTGGTGGCCTTGAGGAAGGCGTTCATCCTGGACGCGCTGGTCAGCGTGCCGGTGCTGACGGCCTTGTCCATCAGCGCCCGCAGGAACTCCTGCTGGTGCCGGACCCGGGCGAAGTCACCGTCGGCGAACTGCTTGCGCTGGCGGATCCAGTCCAGCGCCTGGGCGCCGTTCATGTGCATGGTGCCCTTCTTGAAGGTGCGGAAGGGCTTGTGGATCGACGTGATGGTCTTCTCCACCTTCAGGTCGACTCCGCCGAGCGCGTCGGTGACCTCTTTGAAGCCGCTGAAGTCGATCGCCATGACGTTGTCGATCCGCACGTCGGTCATGCACTCCATCGTGCGCACCGCCAGCGGCAGGCCGCCGACCGCGAAGGCGGCGTTGATCTTCTTGCGCTGGGCGCCGGCGCAGTCCGCCTTGGCCGAGTCCGGGACCGGCACATAGAGGTCACGGGGGACCGACACCAGGTACGCCCGGTCGTGGCTGGCCGGAATGTGCATCATGATGATCGTGTCAGCGCGCCACTCGCTGCCGGCGTCGAGCTTCGCGTCCGGGTCGCGGGAGTCGGTGCCGACCAGCAGGATGTTCTGCGCGCCGTTGATCTTATCCGGGCGTCCGCCGGTGAGTTCCGCGAAGGCGTCCGTGCGGCCGAAGTCGCCGTTCAGGCTGTTCGTGTAGAGCCACAACCCGCCGCCGCCGATCAGCGCCAATGCCAGGACCGCAATGCCGGCGACCAGCCCGATGCGCTTCCACTGCGGCTGCGGCCGGCCACCCCGGTACGGCCGCTGCCCCGGACCACCCGGACCGCCCGGACCGCCCCCGCCCGGACCACCCGGACCGTCCGACCACTCCGAGCCGCCGGGTTGACCGACCCACGCGGGCCGGGTGCCGGACGCGGAGCGCGCCCTGGCGCCGGAGGGCCCGTAGCCGCCCGGAACCGTGGCGCGACCGGCCGCGGCTCCCGCGTGCGGTCGGTTCGTGCCGGGTACGGAGGCCCGGCCGGATCTGCCGTGCGGAGAGGTGGGGGCTGCCATGGGATCCACGATACGTACCGGCAACCAGTCAAATCGTGCGCCACGACCACGCCGACATCATTCAGGCGGACAAAAATGCTGGTCAGGCGCCTCGAACCGTCAGACGAACCGCTCAACGAAATGCTCGATGGTCCGACGTAGCCCGTCCTGCGGGCCGACCGTCGGCTCATAGCCGAGCCGGGTCCGGGCCAGGGTGAGATCCGGCCGGCGCTTCTCCGGATCGTCGGCGGTACGGCTGACGAACGTCACCGTCGACGAACTGCCGGTCAGCTCGACGATCAGCTCGGCGAGCTCACGCATCGTCACCTCGTGCTCGGTGCCGCAGTTGATCGGGCCGGTCTCGGTCGAGTCCAGCAGCAGCAGGATGCCCTTGACCAGATCGTCCACGTAGCAGATCGACCGGGTCTGGGCGCCGGTGCCGTGCACCGTGATCGGTTCCCCGCGCAGCGCCTGGCTGATGAACGTCGGGATGGCCCGCCCGTCGTCCGGGCGCATCCGGGGACCGTAGGTGTTGAAGAGCCGGACGATGGCCGCGACGACGCCGCGGTACCGGAGGTACGCCATGGTGGCCGCCTCGGAGAACCGCTTGGCCTCGTCGTAGACGCTGCGGATCCCGATCGGGTTGACGTTGCCCCAGTACGACTCCGGCTGCGGGTGCACCTGCGGGTCGCCGTACGCCTCGGAGGTCGACGCCATCAGGAACCGGGCACCGTCGGCGGCGGCCCGGTCGAGCAGGTGCATGGTCCCCGCGGAACCGACCCGCAGGATCTCGATCGGCAGTTGCGCGAAGTCGGTGGGGCTGGCCGGTGACGCCATGTGCAGCACGGCGTCGAAACGCTTCGCCAGCTCGGGCCGGTGCGCGGGCAATCCGTCGGAGACATCGCCCTCGACCAGCGAGAACCGCGGATGGT
>DASVVF010001009.1:0-1762 GCA_036386695.1 Catenuloplanes sp.
CGCTCGCCCAGGCTGGTGTCGAGCCCGTCGGGCAGGGCGGCTACCAGCCCGTCGAGGGCGGCGGCCCGGGCCGCGGCGAGAACGGCCCGGTCGCCGGCGTGCGGGGCGCCGAGGCGGATGTTGTCGGCCAGCGAGGCCGAGAACAGGTGTGCCCGCTGCGGTACCCAGGCCAGCTGCCGGCGCCACGCCCGCAGGTCGAGCCGGGCCAGGTCGACCCCGTCGACCAGGATCCGCCCGGTGGTCGGGGTGACGAAACCCAGCAGCAGGCCGAGCAGGGTGCTCTTGCCGGCACCGCTGGGCCCGATCACCGCGAGCCGTTCACCAGCGGCGATGGTCAGCGACACCCCCCGCAGGGCCACGGTGCGGTCGTAGGCGACGGTGACGTCGATCAGCCGGATCTGCCGCGGGGCGCCGAGCATGGTCCGGGCCGGGGCCGGGCTGAACATCGGCCCGGGTCCCGCCGCCGGGGTGGGGTCGGCCCCGGGTGTCCGGTCGTCGAGGACGGCGAAGGCCCCGTTCAGCGCGGTCAGTCCCTCCATGCTGGCGTGGAAGCGGGCGCCGGCGGCGCGCAACGGCAGGTACGCCTCGGGAGCCAACAACAGCACCAGCAACGCGGTTTGCAGGCTCAGGCCGCCGTCGAGCAGTCGCAGCCCGATCGGGACGGCGACCAGCGCGACCGACAGGGTGCCGATCATCTCCAGCACCAGCGACGACACGAAGGCGATCCGCAGCGTGCCCATGGTCGCCGTACGGTGTCCGTCGGCCATCCGCCGGACGACGTCGACCTGGCTGTCGGCCCGGCCGAACGCGCGCAGCGTGGGTAGGCCGGCCACCATGTCGAGGAAGTGCCCGCCGAGGGTGCTCAGCCGTTGCCACTGGCGCCGGGTGGCGGCCTGGGCCTGCCAGCCGAGCAGCGCCCCGAACACCGGGATCAGCGGCAGGGTCAGGGCGACCGTCACCGCCGCCGTCCAGTCGGCGAAGACCAGCCGGGCCAGCACCGCCAACGGCACCGTGGCGGTCAGCATCAGCTGCGGGAGATAACCGGTGAAGTACGCGTCGAGCGCGTCGAGTCCGCGGCCGGCCAGGGTGGCGATCTCGCCGGCGCGTTGCCCGGCCAACCAGCCGGGGGAGCGCCCGGCGACCGCCTTGAGCAGGTCGGCCCGCAGGGTCGCCTTGACCGTCGCCGCGGCGTGGGCGGCGACCGCCCCCTGTGCCCAACCCACCGTCGCGCGCAGCAGCACGGTGCCGGCGAAGGCCGCCAGCGCGGCGCGCTCCAGCCGGCCGTCTACTGCGGCCGCGAGGACCATCGCCAGGGCGGTGGCCTGGCTGATCACCAGGGCTCCGGTGAGGACGCCGAGCATCGCCAGCACGGTGAGGTGGCGGCGGGTGGCCGGAACGTGGCGCAGCAACCGCGGGTCGACGGAGCGCATCACGAGAAGTGAACCAGAGTCGGGACGGCCACGGACTGGCGCGGCGAATTATATTTTTTATGGTGACAAGATTGGGCGTCCGCATTGGCATCGGACAATGTCTTGACCGCCTGGCGGCGGCTCCGGACCGGTCTGCTACTACGCACCGTCGTAGTATCCGGTACGACGGCGCGTCGTGGCGCACCGGGGGTCCGGACGCCGCCCCCGCACGGGCCGGCCGAAGCCGGCGGGGTCAGCCCAGGAAGAGGGTGACCGGCAGGGCGACCAACGCCGCGGTGACGGCCAACGCGAGCGCCCCGGTCAGCCGGGCGCCCGGCTGCTCCTCGCCGACC
>DASVVF010001010.1:0-6710 GCA_036386695.1 Catenuloplanes sp.
TGGATCGCCGGTCTGCAGCTCGCCGCGTTGTCCCTGCGGGGCATCGTGCAGCGCGGTGGCATCGAGGGATTCATCGAGGACTTCACCGGCAGCAACCGGTTCATCATCGACTACCTCGCCGACGAGGTCCTGGCCCGGCAACCCGCCCCGGTCCGCGACTTCCTGCTGCGCACCGCCGTCCTCGACCGACTCACCGGCCCCCTGTGCGACGCCGTCACCGGCCGCGCCGACAGCACCCGAACCCTGGCCGACCTCGATCGGGGCAACCTGTTCCTGGTCCCGCTCGACGACCACCGCTGCTGGTACCGCTACCACCACCTGTTCGCCGACGTGCTACGCGCCCGCCTGCTGGCCGAGCGACCCGGCCTGGCGCCGAGCCTGCACCGGCGGGCCGGCGACTGGTACGCCGCCCACGACCTCGTCACGGACGCGGTCCGGCACGCGCTCGCCGCCGAGGACTTCGGCCGCGCCGCGTACCTGGTGGAGGAGGCGCTGCCGGACCTGCGCCGGGCCAGGCGGGACAGCCTGCTGCTGGCCTGGACACGTTGCCTGCCGGAACCGGTCCTGCGCCGCAGTCCCGTCCTGAGCATCCTGTCCGCCTGGTCGCGGATGATGTCCGGGGACCTCGACGCGGCCGAAGCCCGGCTCGACGACGCCGAACACGCCCTGGCCGCCGGCGCCAACGACGGGGACCTCGCAGCCGGCTGGGCGGACACCGAAGATCAGCGGACCGCACCGGCGACCATCTCCGTGTACCGCGCCTCGCTGGCCCAGGCCCGCGGCGACGTGGCCGGCACCGTACGCCATGCCCGGCACGCACTGGACCTGGCCGGGCCCGAGGACCACCTCGTGCGGGGTGCGGCGGGCGGGTTCCTTGGCCTCGCTGCCTGGGCGGCCGGCGACATCGCGGCAGCCCTGGCCACGTTCGGCGAGGCGGTCCGCAGCCTGCACGCCGCGGGCAACCTCGTCGACGAGCTGGACAGCACGGTCGTACTCGCGGACATGTGGGTGGCCGCCGGCCGGCCCAGCCACGCCCGTCGCCTGTACGAGCAGGCACTGCTGGCTATCACCGGCAACGGTGAGCCGCTCCCCCGGGCCGCCGCCGACCTGCACGTCGGGCTGGCCGAACTCGATCGTGAGCTGGACGACCTCACCAGCGCGCAGGCGCATCTCGAGACAGCCCGGGTCCTGGCCGAACGAGTCTCCATCACCGAGAACCGGCACCGGTGGTTCGTCGCCATGGCGCAGGTGCGCGCCGCCCACGGCGACCACGAGACCGCCAGGCACCTGCTTGATCAGGCCGAGGCGATGTACCGGCGCGGCTTCTACCCCGACATCCGCCCGATCGCCGCGATGAGGACCCGCGTCCAGATCGCCGAAGGGGACCTGTCGTCGGCATCCGCATGGGCCCACGGTGGAGGCGTCAGGGTGGAGGACGATCCGGACTACCTGCACGAGTACGAACACCTCACCCTCGTGCGGCTACTGCTCGCCCAGCACTGCGCTGGCCACCACCGCGAGCAGGCGGCTGGTGCCTCCCCGGTGGCTGCGGTACTGGGTCTGCTCGACCGGATGGGCGCCGCGGCCGCCCACGCCGGGCGCGCCGGCAGCGTGCGGGAGATCGGCATGCTGCAGGCCCTCGCCCACCAGGCTGACGGGGACGTCGCGCACGCTGTGGAGGTACTCGACCGCAGCTTCGTCGAGGCCCCGGAGCCGGACAGCTACGTGCGGCTGTACCTGGACGAGGACGCCCCGATGCGGGCTCTGCTGCAGCATGCCGCCGGCGTCGGTCACACCGTAGACGGCGAAGGGCTGCCGGGGCGGGCCCGGCGCCTGCTCCAACGAGCGCAGCCGCCAATCGGGGGCGCCGAACCGCAACAGCCGGCGGTCGGCGCGTTGAGCCAGCGGGAGTTGCACGTGCTGCGGCTGCTCGACAGCGAACTCACCGGCCCGGATATCGCGCGCGAACTCTACGTCTCAGTCAACACCCTGCGCACCCACACCAAACGGATCTTCACCAAGCTGGATGTGACCACCCGGGCGGCGGCCGTGCGCCGCGCACACGAACGCGGCCTGCTCTAGGCACCGGCCGTCACGCCCCACGCCCGGCCGCACGCCGAACGGCCAACCGCAGCCGCCCGGGCGGCTCGTCTGCGCCGGCCACACCCATAAGCCGGCGGGTGGTGACAACCGAACTCGCGACCTGCCGTCACCACGTCAATCACATCAAGTGGTGACGCCGGCTCACATCGCCGCTTCCTAGGTTCCAGGTATCCCCGCGGCGCCAGCCGCGAACCCAGCCGAGAAGGGGCACACCATGACCATCACCGCTTCCACCCTCAGCCGGTCGGCCGGCGTCGCCGCCGTTGCTGCCGGAGTCATCTTCATCGGTGTCCAGATCAACCACCCGCCCTCGGACGTCACCTCCGTCGCGACGACCGAGTGGGCCGTGCGCAACTCCCTGAAGATCCTGATGGCAGCCCTGGCGCTGGCCGGCATCACCGGCATGTACCTGCGGCAGGTGCGGCAGACCGGCGTGCTGGGCCTGCTCGGGTATCTCCTGCTCGGCGCCGGCTACCTCGTCATCATGAGCACCGCCTTCATCTCGGCGTACGTCCTGCCGTCGCTGGCTGACACCGACCCCGGCTACGTCAACGACGTCCTCGCCGCGGCGAGCAACGGCACCCCGGCGGGCGACATCGGCCTACTACAGACCGCGGTCCAGGTGCAGAGTGTCGGCTACCTGGCCGGCGGCCTCGTCTTCGGCATCGCGCTGTACCGCGCACGCGTCCTGGCCCGCTGGGCGGCTGCGCTGCTCGCCGTCGGTGGTGTGGTCACCGTCGCGCTCGCCGTCCTACCGGACGCCTTCTACCGGTTCCTGGCGTTCCCGAACGGCATCGCCATGATTGGGCTCGGCTACGCGCTGTGGCGCACCGCGGGCACCGGGACCGCCACGTTGCCAACCGGCGACCAGGCGGCGCGGCTGACCACGGCCGGTGCGCGATGACCCCGCACACCGCCTCGATCAACGCGCCGCGCCCCGGGCACGACCCGGCGACCGGCTCCATCCCGAGGACCCCACCGGCACCGAATGACCGGTCGGGCCCTCGGGGCTCGACCTGGCGAGTTCCCGCCGCACTGGTGGCCCTCAGCGTCATCCCGCTCATCGCCGGCTCACTGCGCCTACTCGACGTCGCCGGTGGCCCGCAACTGATTGCCGCCAACCCGCGCATCGACGCCGCCCCGGCACCCGTGGTGGTGCACATCCTCGCCGCCGCCGGGTACGCCGTCCTCGGCGCTTTGCAGTTCTCCGCCCGGCTGCGTCGCCGCTATCCCACCTGGCACCGCAGGTCGGGCCGGGTGCTGGTCGCGGCCGGTCTGCTCGTCGCCGTCTCAGGGCTCTGGATGACGCTGTTCTATACCGACGCACCGGGCGGTGTCCTGCTGTGGTCGGTTCGGGTCCTGGTCGGCTCGGCGATGGCCGCCAGTATCGTCCTGGGGGTCACCGCGATCCGACGCCGCGACATCGCGGCGCACCGCGCCTGGATGATCCGCGCCTACGCCCTCGCGGTCGGCGCCGGCACCCAGACGCTCACCCAAGGCATCGGCGAGGGCATCTTCGGCACCAGCGACCTGAGCACCGCACTGTCTCTCGGCTCTGCCTGGGTCATCAACGCCGCCGTCGCTGAATGGGTCATCCGCCGCCGCGGCACTCGCCGGGCGAGACGCGCACGCACCCGCACCGCCGTGGTCGGGTCGTGATGAGCCAACGACCCGGACCGCCCGCACCCGCCCAATACGAACTGCGGGTTCAGGGACACCTTGACGAGCGCTGGTCGGACTGGTTCGGCGGTGCGACCCTGATCTGCGAAGACGGCGGCACCACCATCCTGCGTGGCACCATCACAGACCAGGCCGCACTGCACGGCCTCCTGGCCAAGGTTCGTGATCTGGGCGTCCCCTTGCTCGCGGTCGACATCAGCGACGCCGTCGACCAACACGACGGCGGGCCGGCATAGCGCGACCTGCCCCGTTCCCCGCTGCCATGCCCACCGGCCAGTCCGCCGCCGCTGCGGCGGCGGCCGCCGTTTGACGGGGGCCGCCGCCATGCTGTCGTCACGCGTCGCGCCGCCGGAGGGCGACCGTCGCACCGGCCAGCGTCAGCAGCACGTATCCGGAGAAGACCGCCAGGCCGGTCCAGGGGTCGAGCTGACCGCCGGGGGTGAGTTGCATGACGGCCGTTCCGGCGTTGTTCGGAAGGTACGGCAGCACCGCCGCGGCGACGTGTTGCGGGAGCAGCAGTCCGATCACGGGCAGTACGGCGAGGACTCCGAACAGGACGGCCAGAGCGCCGGCCGTGTTGCGCAGCAGCCAGCCGAAACCGGCGGCGAGAAGGGTGACGCCGGTCAGGTAGAGCGCGGAGCCGAGCAGGACCCGGGCCACCCCCGGCGCTGTCAGCGACAGGGACATGTCGGCGGTGGACAGGATCGCCTGGGCGATGAGGAAGGTCGCGAGGACGGCGGCGAACATGATCGGAAGGGTGACGGCGGCCAGGGCGATCGTTTTGCCGATCATTAGTTGTGTTCGGCGCGGGACGGCGGCCAGGGTCGATTTGATTGTGCCGGTGGCGTACTCAGTGGTGACAGCGATGACGCCGAGCGTGGCGACGGCGTAGGCGGCGGGGTTGACGCCGGTCATCGAGCCGCCGAGGGGATCGGCCGTCGGCCCGCCCGCGCCGGTCAGGGCGGGATCCTGGACGACGAGTCCCACGGCGCTGATCGCGCCGACGCCGACGACGAGCAGCGCGGCGGTGGTCATGGCCGCGATCATCGAACGGGCCGTGCGGAGTTTGACCAGTTCGGACGACGCTACGCGGCCGACGGTGACCCGCCCGGTCACGTGCGCGCCGGCCGTGGCGGAGTCGTGGACGACGTCGTGGGCGATGGCGGTCATGCGGCGGCCCTCCAGGTGGCGGTGGTGTCGGGGGTGGTCGGTTGGTACTCGACCTCGTCGTGGGTGAGCTTCAGGTAGGCCTCTTCCAGGGAGGCGTGCACGGGCGTCAGCTCGGTGACCAGGACGCCGTGGGTCAGCGCGGTGCGGGCGATCTCGTCTGTGCCGCAGCCGGACACGGTCAGCACGTCGGTGTCGCCGGTGACGGCGACACCCGGTGCGCTCAGCAGACCGCGGAGTCTGGCCGCCTGGGGGCTGCGGACGCGCACGGCCGAGGAGGCGGCGGTCATCTCGGCCGTGGACACGTCGGCGAGTAGCCGGCCGCGGCCCACGATGATCAGGTGGTCGGCGGTGAGGGCCATCTCGCTCATCAGGTGCGAGGAGACGAACACGGTGCGCCCTTCGGCGGCCAGCCCGCGCAGCAGGCCACGGATCCAGCGGATGCCGTCCGGGTCGAGCCCGTTGACCGGTTCGTCGAGGATCACCACGGCGGGGTCGCCGAGCAGCGCGGCGGCGATCCCGAGGCGCTGGGCCATGCCCATGGAGTAGCCGCGGGTCCGCTTGCCGGCGACCTGCTCGAGGCCCACCATGTCGAGCACCTGCCGGACGCGGTCCCGGCCGTACCCGCCGGTGGCGGCCAGCGCCAGCAGGTGGTGGTAGGCGCTGCGGCCGGGGTGGAAGGCCTTGGCCTCCAACAGCGCGCCGACCTCGCGCAGTGGTGCGGCGTGGCCGGCGTACGGACGGCCGTTGACCAGGACGGTGCCGCTGGTGGGGCGGTCCAGGCCGAGGATCACCCGCATGGTGGTGGACTTGCCGGCTCCGTTGGGGCCGAGGAACCCGGTCACGACGCCGGGTCGCACGGTCACCGTGAGGTGGTCGACGGCGGTCTTGTCGCCGTACGTCTTCGTCAGATCCATGATCTCGATCATCGCGAGGTCCTTTCAGGAACGGGCGGAAGGTTGCCGACCGCCCGGGGCGCGAGGTTCATGACCGTGCTGCACTCAGCTGGTTCACGGGCGCGACGCCGGCCGGGCGGTGCGGGGCCGTGCGGGGCAGCCGCACCGCGAGCGCGGCGGTCGCCGCGGCCAGCGCGAAGCCGGTGAACGGCTGCACCGGCTGCGAAGCGAAGCCCGACACCGCGAACGCGGGAATCAGGACGGCGTAGGCGACCCCGTGCCAACGCAGCCGCGGGCTGGTGCGCGCGATAGCGGTACCCAGCACGACCGCCGAGACGATGAGGAAGAACGTCGACGTCAGCGCGACGGCGAACAGGGTCGGCCCGTACGCGGTGTCGGCGTTGACGGCCGCCATGCCCTCGACGCCGGCCAGGTGCGCGCGGCCGACACCGGGCTGCACGAAGGTGGCGCTGCCGAACGCGGCGGACATGAACACGTTCGTGATGGTGGTCAGCACGAGCCCGGCAACAGCGGCTCGGGCGGCGTGCCCGCGCACCAGGAAGGCGGTCACCGCCATGGCCCCGATGATCGCCATGCCGGCCCCGAAGATGCTGGCGCCGAGGTGGCTGACCAGGAAGATGTCGGTGGTGACGTAGCTGGCGTAGGCGTCGAAGTCCTCGACGGGTGGCTGGTGGGTCAGGGTGCTCAACCCGAGCAGGACGCCGTAGATCGGCAACGACCAGAGCCCGATCCGGGCGGCTCGTCCGGCGATCGTGCTGTCGGCGGTGATGGACATGCGGATCATCTCCGTTCTCGGTGTGGTGCGGCGGCTTGCGTGTGCCGACACCGTCACGGTGCCGGGAG